>JACPNS010000005.1:0-176392 GCA_016185345.1 Solirubrobacterales bacterium
TGACGTTCAGGGCGAGCTGCTCGGTTGCGCAACGATCGACCCGGCGAAGGACTACCAACCGATGCGACCGCCGTGACATCGGAGACAGATGTCTACGATGAGCCGAGACATCTGTCTCCGATGTCCCGACACATCACACAATGCCCGGGGTGGGACTTGAACCCACATGTCCTAAGACAGCCGATTTTAAGTCAGCCGCGTATACCAATTCCGCCACCCAGGCAGGCTGAAGGCAAGTTACCGCTCAGACACCGCGAATAGCATTGTTAATCGCAAGTTTGGCGTAGTGTGAGATCCGATGGTTAACACCGAAACTCTGTTACTTCCTTGGGGTTTCTGTCGATAGTAAGTACATGGAAGCATCCGTACTAAGAGAATCCAGTTCAACTTCTGCCGCGCTGCTGCAAGACCCGCGCGCGCGTTTCCTTCGTCTGCAATCAGACGAGAGGCTGGTCTCGCTGACCCGCCGTGGCAACGAGGCAGCCTTCGAGACTTTGATCGACCGGTACCGTACGAGGCTTCTCGCCTTCTCGCGTCACATGGTCGGATCCGCTGAAGACGCCGAGGACATCCTCCAGGAAGTCTTCGTCTCGGCTTATCGCGCAATGCTCGCCGACGATCGCGAACTGAACGTTCGCCCGTGGCTGTACCGCATCGCCCGCAATCGTTCTTTGAACCACCTTCGTCGCCCGCGCCCGACCGGCGTGGACTCGATGGACGTCTTCGAGGGTGGCGCAGCAGTCGCCACCGCAGACCGCGTCCACGACAAGCTCGACCTCGAGGACTTGATGCAGGACGTCAAGAAGCTTCCCGAGACCCAGCGCACGGCATTGATGCTGCGCGAGATGGGTGACCTCTCTTACGACCAGATCGCCGAGACGATGGACACATCGATCCCGAGCGTGAAGTCACTGCTGGTTCGCGCCCGCGTCTCGCTCGCCGAGGCCGCAGAGTCGCGTCGCCTTTCATGCGACGAAGTCCGTATGGAGCTCGGCGCAGTCGCCGAGGGCCTCCAGAAGATCTCATCGCCGGCGCGTCGCCACGTCAGCGACTGCGAGCGCTGCCGCTCGTTCAAGAAGGAACTTTCAACGACCAACCGCAAGCTCACGATGCTCGCCCCGATCGGTGCCTTCGCCGCCTTCAAGGCGATCGTCGGCCTGAAGATCTTCAGCGGCGCCAGCGCAGCAGGATCCAGCGCAGTCGGCGGATCGGCAGTTGCGGGCACGAGCGCGGTCGCCGGAGTCGGAGCAACTGCAGCAGCCACTGGCGCAGCAGGTGCTGGCTCAAGCGCAGCTGTCGCCGGACTCGGCGCAGTCGCAGCGAAGGTCGGAACCGGCCTTGTCGCAGCGGCAATCGTCACCGGTGGAGTCGCCCAGGTCGCCCGCCACGACGTCAGCACTTCAAAGGTCGATCAGAAGGCATCCATCGCCAAGACCGCGCCAGCAATCGCAGGCCCGGCCGCAACTGGCGGAGCAACCCCGGGGGTCGCAGCAGTCGCCCCGGTCGAAGAGAAGAAGGTCGTGGGCCCGACTGGCGCAACCGGATCGGCCGGATCGACGGCGCCGGCCACCGAGGTACCTGTCGCCGTCGATCCTGAGAAGGAAAGCAACGCGGTCAAGCCCGTCGTCGAGAAGGACGAAACCACAGTTTCACTCGGTCAGCAGGACGGCGTCGCCGCGCCCGCAGGCTCCAGCGAGTCACCCGGTCTCCCGACCGGTGGGCAGCCGACAGCTCCTACCCAACCGAGCACGCCGTCGGTAGGCACCGACGGCCCGAGCGGCCTGTCGGGCAGCACGAGCTCGACACCTGCGGCTGGCGATTCAGGCAGCACCGCTGACTCCGGCGGCGCCGCCGGCCCAACCGAGTAGCTCTGGCCCTACGGACCGGGCTCAGCGTCTGCGGCGATCTCGATCGTCTCGCTCGCCGATCGAGGCGAGCCTGATCGTTTCTGGTTTGTGCCCGGAGCGACCTTGAAAGTCTGAGCCAGCGACGGCGCCGAGATGCTCAGACGGATGCGCGCGTCGCTGACGTTCTTGGCCGTGATCAGAACGAGAAAGTCCGAAGGAACGCGAAACTTCTTGGGCGTCGAACTGGCGAATCCGTAAAGACGGGCGCCACCGCAACAATCGATGAAATAAACGATTTATGAGTACGTGAATTGCTCATTCCGCCCCGCAGAGGTGCCGATAAGTAGTCATGTAGACATGCCTCGGGTTCGAGCAGCTTACGAACGAGCGTTGAAGCAAGGAAGAGGTTAGGAAAAATGGTCAAATGGGACAGGGATCAGCAAAGGGTTTGGGTCGCGGGATGGCGACTACACCACGGACTAACCGGCGCAGTACTTGCAGTTGCGGGCGGACTGCTGATGGCACACGACTGGAAAGACCGCACCGAGTGGATTCACCACTAGGCGGGGTCCATTCCGCAGAGCGAATCCTTACTTGAGCTTCGCAAAGGCCGCCAGAGCATTGGCCTTTGCTTATTCGCTCGGAATGTTGTTGGCGACTCCCTCGCATTTTGCACGGGCACCGCTGGTCGCCTGATCGATCTTTGCTGACGCGTCCTGGATGTTGTCGTACGCGTCTTGGCAGGCCTTCTTGACCTTTGCTGATTTGGTCTTGTCCTGCACGGCATCGGCGGCCTTTTTGCAGTTGTCGAGCGTCGTCTGGGCCGATCCGCTGGCGGCGCCACTGGAGCCGGTTGTGCCGGAATCGGAGGATGATCGGACGTCGTGAGCGCCTCTTCGCAGACTCCTGAATTATGACGATGGAGAGCGCCTCGCCACAAGGCGCTCGGCGAGCTCCCAACCCACGGCAACTCCTACGAGCATTCCCAGCCGGGTCTGCTCAAGGACGAAGTTGCGTACCTCGGCGATTCGCTGATCCGCGTCCGGCTGCGTGGCCGTCTTCAGCACCATCGATTCGTGTGCGTCATCGAACCATCCGCCGGCGCTCAGGGCGCCGTCAAGGAGCTTCTGGAGCTGCGGAGCGACCGACTCGAGACGTTGCTCGACTGCATCCAATCCCGCAGCGTCGCCGAGCTCGGCGACGACGGCCTCAAGGTCTGCTTGGTTGAAGTTCTCGTCGGCCATCAGGAAGGCGACTCGGCGATGGACTTGAGCTGCTTGAGGCCCTTCTCGAAGTCGGGACCGACCATCTTGTCGATCTTCATGAACACGCCCATGACTCGCATGATCCCGTTCTGCTGACCGCGCATGCGCCAGGTCACGGTCGTTCCGCCAGCGGCCGTCGGTTCAAGCTCGAAGATCGTCACGTTCTCGGCCTTGATCGGCTTGAGGAAGTGAAGGTTCAATTCCACGCGGCTGGATGGCTCGGATGCGGTTATCTCCATTCTGCCCTCGCCAACCTTGCGATTGCCGACCCGGTGGTACTTCGAACCCACGCCGCTCTCGGGACCTGAGTACTCGCGCTTGAGTTCCGGATCGATGCCTTCCCAGGGCGACCACTCTGTCCAGCTCTTGAAGCGACCGATCAACGGAAACACGCGCTCGGCGGGCGCGTCGGCCTCGGCGCTGCGTATGACTTCGAAATTTCCACCTGAACCCATCGGTCCCCCTTCGTCGGACTAGTTCAATGGAGCATATTTCGCAACGTACACTTTGCGCTGTACGGGGCCATAGCTCAGCTGGTAGAGCGCCTGCTTTGCAAGCAGGAGGTCGTCGGTTCGAAACCGTCTGGCTCCATTTGAGTTGTCGGATGGGCATGCCCCATCCGACGCCCCGCCTGTGAGTTGGTTCGCGCGGGGGACCCCCGCGAACCGTGGTCAGGGATGTTGGCGGCTAGGTGCAACGGATCTGTCGCATCGACGGTTCTTCGATCTCTTCGACCCGCACTCCGCAGCTCACGCCGGTGATCAGTTCGCGGGATGGATTCATCTGCGGGGCATCTTCGGAGAAGGTCTCGAAATCGGTTTTCTCGGCCTTGGTGACGTAGTGGGGATAGACACTCGAGAAGCTCGTGGTGTAGATCCTGTGCTTTATCACCGGCAGCGCTAGCTGTCGAGGCCGTGAAGTGTCGTCATCACGAACTTCAGCAGCTGGGGTTGAAGGTGAACGACGTGTTCGGTCTGACCGAGGCTCACGACCTGTGTGATGACTGCGCCGATCGCGCCCATCGTCGCCTGGAGGGTGAAGCGGTCTTCCTCCTTGACGTCTCGAAGCAGGCCGAGCATGAGATCCACGATGCCGGCCTGAATGGCTACGCGGTGCTCGATCGCCTCTTGACCTGCGGCATAGACCTCGATGTAGTAAGTCCGGGCGATGCCTGGCTCTTCGGCGATCAGGCTGAGCACGTCGGTGAGCATTGTCGAGATGCGATCTTCTTCGCTTCCGCCGGACTCGGCGGCCTTCTCGGACGCAGCTTTCAGGCGCGAGATCATCTCTTCGGCGGAGCGGTCGAACGCGGCGATGAAGCATTCGTGCTTGTCGGCGAACTGCGTGTAGAAGGTCTCGCGTGACACGCCGGCGCGCTTGAGTACCTCGGCCACCGTCGTCTTCACGTAGCCGAGCTCGCCGACCGCTTCGGCCATTGCGCGCATGATTCGTTCGCGCTGTGAGGACTCCACCTGCTCACGGGTGAGCTTGTGGCGGCCACGCGGCAAGCGATCGATTTGGGGCACCGTTGCTTCGGCCGATTGGTCCACAGACATGCACTTAGTCTACGGCGGAAACCAGCTGGTACCAAATTCGAGTACATCGTTTTCACCATTTCCCGCCCAGAGCGACTACATTTGGCTTCAAGTCGTATTCGGCATCTGTCGATGCGACCGTTCAAGTAAGTCGCTTTTCGCCGGGGGTTCTTTTGATTTTCTGGTTCGCGACGTAAGTAATACACAGGAGAAATCAATGCCCACTGGCACAGTCAAGTGGTTCAACGACGACAAGGGCTTCGGCTTTATCGCGCCGGAAGACGGTTCCAAGGACGTCTTCGCCCACCACACCGAGATCCTTTCGGATGGATTCCGTTCACTCAGCGAAGGTGAGCGCGTCGAGTTCGAAGTTGAACCTGGCGACAAGGGCCCCAAGGCCGTTGGAATCAAGAAGATCTAGTCACTAGATCAAAGCGACAACAGACCTTTTGTTGTTACAAGCGGCGCTCTCTTCGGGGGGCGCCGTTTTTTGTTTACCACGTGCTCACGCCCCCACTGTGCGCTCTCGAGATCTCTGGCAACGCCGTCAACCTTGCTCAGTCGGCGGGCTGGATCAGCAGGGCTTGCTGACCATCACGAAGACAGTCGGCCAGAGCAGCGTCAGTTCGATTCCGCTCGCGAGGAGGAGCTTCTTGACATTCGCTCCGTAGGCGGCGGAATCAGGGCCGTCGCTCTCGCCGATTTTCGCAACGCGCTCAGTTTGCGGGCCGAGATAGAGCATCCCGATGAATGCGAAGAATCCCTCAATCGCCGCAGGCCAAACGATCAGACACGGCGGCGGCGTTTCATGCGGCGTAAATAACTATTTGCGACGCCAGAACGGGCGCGGTGGCTCGCGATCCGGCGGATCGAACCGGGCCATTGGATCCTCACCCTTGTAGCGCAGTGCGCCAATCATCGCCGCGACCAGAAAGCCGAGCGGGACGATCGTCATCAGCGTGAGGATGTCGAGCCCGTAGAGCCCGATTACCGCGAGGGTCAGAACGAAGAGAACGGAAGAGAAGGCGAGTCCGATCCAGATAACTGTGCGGCGGCGGCGTTCTGTTGGACGCGCCGGACCGTTCATGAGTTCGATCACGGTCAGCTCGCGCTCTTCAACGCGATCCGCTTCCTCGCGTTCCCGCGCGCGATCGTCAACTTCGTCCACTTGGCGAGCTTACTCTTCGGGAGGGCTGGCGGTCCCCGCAGGAACTGCCGATAAAATCACCGGAATGGTTCTGAATCTCAAAAAGCGTTACACACCGTCGGTCGACCCCTTCAAGGACACCGACGTGATCGACGAACGCGCCCCGCGCACGCTTCAAGCGACCGTGGCGATAGTCACCGCTCTCGCATTTCTGCTCGATCACGAATGGCTCGTCGCGTTGATGGCGTTTCAGCTGATCGTCGGGCTGACCTTCGGCCGCATCTACTGCGTTCCATGCGTCTTCTGGTTCAAGGTGCTCCAGCCCCGTGTTGGCGAGGGACGCATCGAGGACTCCCGACCGCCACGCTTTGCGAACATCGTCGGCGCCGTTTTCATGACCAGCGCCACCGTGCTCTTCGTGCTGGGATTCTCGACGGCGGGATGGGCAGTGAGCCTGATCGTCACAACGCTCGCCTCGCTCGCGGCAATCAGCGGCATCTGCGTCGGCTGCGAGATGTACGCCGCCTGGGCCCGCGTGCGCGGCATCGCGCTGGCTCACTGAGCTCGGGATGGACCGCGCACTACTGCTCGCGATCATCCTCGCCTCGGTCTGCGTATTCAGCGTCGTCGCGCATGCGGCGATCAAGCGCCGCCACCACATTGACCTGATCGACGCAGCGGACTACGCACCGGGCTCAAGAGTCGTTGTGTTCACGAGTCCGTACTGCCACGGCTGTCGTCAATGGCTTGATGCCCTCGAAGAGGACGGCGTTTCGACGCACGCGATCGACATTGGCGAACGACCGGATGCTGCGGCCAAGTACCGCATCTCCTCCACGCCACGCGTCGCAGTGATCGACGATTCCGGATCAGTTGTGCGCGAGTTTCACCACTACGCGCCACGCCGCAGTGACCTCGATCAGATCATCCGCCTGTCGCGCAACATTTAGCACCGCAACTCCCGAACGTGGGATCGGTTATTGCATCACAACGTCCACCTATGGGGGAACGAATCCTTATGCAAAACCGATCAAAAAATATCTTCAGCTTGCTTGCCGGCTCACTCGCCGTGCTGATGGTCTTCGCCGCCGTGGCAAGTGCCGCGACAATCAACGACGACGACATCGGCCACTTCTTGAAGGGCACGAACGCCGTGGACACAATCAACGGCAACGGCGGTAATGACCGCATCAGCGCCAAGAACAACGCCGACGTGATCAACGGCGGCACTGGTGACGACACGATCAACGCGGGTGCCGGAAACGACACATCTGACGGTGGCGACGGAAACGACCTTCTGCGCGGAGGTCTCGGTGCCGACAAGCAGTACGGCGGAGCCGGCGACGACACTATCTTCGCCAACAAGGGTCGCGACGAGTCTTGGGGTGGTGCCGGCAACGACACGCTCTGGGCGCTCGCACGCAGCGACGTGCGCAGCCGCCAGGACTTCAGCGGCGACGTGCTGCACGGCGAGGACGGCGATGACACGTTCCGCACCCGCGACGGCGAAGGCGACAAGATCGACTGCGGTGCCGGAAACGACACGGCAATCCTTGACTACAAGGACAAGATCATCGACGCAACCAGCGCCACCCCGAACGGCTCATGCGAGAACGTTTTCCGCAAGTCGCGCAACGCGAGCGACAGCCAGGAGCCGGGCACAGCCTAAGAACTTCCCCCAGACAGACAAACGTACCCTTCAGCCTCCGCCGAGCAAAGAAGCTTGTCCTGGGGGGTCACCGAAGGACAGGTCACACGCGGTCACACGCGAGTCAGGGCCCGGATCGCATGATGCGAGCCGGGCCTTTGTGATTAATCTCGGAGAATGGAAGTTTTTGAAGCGATCGCCGGGCGGCGCACCGTCAAGGCATTCGCCGGCCCCGCGCTCACACCAGACGAGCTTGAGCCGCTGTTTGATGCCGCGCGCTGGGCGCCGAATCACAAACTGACCGAACCCTGGCGCTTTCGCGTGGTCGGCGAGGCCAGCCGTTCAGCGTTGAAGATCGCGGCGGCGGGCGTAGCGGTGGCCCACGCTCCGGATGGCGCCGACGCCAAACTGATCGGTGCGGTCGCCGCGAAGAAACTCGATCGCGCACCAACGCTGATTGCGGTCTCATGCGTGCGCAATGCGGATCCAGTTCTTGAAGCAGAGGATTTCGCTGCCACGGCTGTTGCCTCATACATCGTGCTGCTGACCGCCCACGCCAACGGCTTCGCTGGCTACTGGCGCACGCCGGAGGTGCTCAGGGACAACGCTGGCACGGAAGCGCTGGGTATCGAGCCCGACGAAGACGTGCTCGGGTTGCTCTACCTCGGCCGCCCGGATGGCGCGCTTCCTCCCCCGCCGGACCGCGCGAGTCCCGCGCGCTTCGTGACGTACCTCGAATGAACCTCGTCACGTTCATCGGATCGCCAGACACCGACTTCTCCAAGTTCGCCGACGGCGAGCGCCTGACCGTGACTGATCACAATCGGCCTGTTGCAGTGCTCGGTCCAGTCCCTGTTTCACACGCGATCCATGTTGTGACTGCGCTCCACTCGGGGAGCGAACGATTCGTGACATATGACCGACGCCATGCCCGAGCTGCAAAATCCGCCGGACTGCAAGTTCTGTCCCCGAGCGTCTAGGCCGAAGCTGCGCGCTTCGCCTTGAGCGCGCCGGGCGCGTGCTCGTCAGCGTGGTAGCTGCTGCGCACAAGCGGGCCAGCTGCGACCGACTCGAAGCCGATCTCGTAAGCCGCCGCTTCGAGTTCTTTGAACTCGTCGGGGTGCCAGTAGCGAACGACTGGGAGGTGGTTGCGTGTTGGCCGCAGGTATTGGCCGACCGTGAGCACCTGCACGAGTGACTCGCGCAGAAGCTTGAAGGTCTCGATGACCTCTTCCTTCGTCTCGCCGAGGCCGAGCATCAAACCGGACTTGGTCGCGACTTCGTCACCGCCCATCAGCTTCGCGTTCTTGAGCACTCGCGAACTGCGCTCGAAGGTAGATCCGCGTCGCGCGAACGGGTAGAGGCGCGGGACGACTTCGACGTTGTGGTTGAAGACTTCGGGGCGAGCCGCGATCACCTTGGCCAGAGGCATCTCCTGACCACGGAAGTCGGGAGTGAGGACTTCGATCTGGCAACCCGGTGCCTGGGCTTTGATCGCGCGGATCGTCTGCACGAACGCGCCGGCGCCGTAGTCGGGAAGGTCGTCGCGGTCAACGCTCGTGATCACCGCGAACTTCAGGCCCATCTTCTTGACCTGCGCCGCAACCTTGAAGCCCTCGATTGGATCGTGGAAGGTCGGCTTGCCGGTGTTGATGTTGCAGAAGCCGCAGCGACGGGTGCATGTGTCGCCGAGAATCATGAAGGTTGCCGTGCCGCGCTCCCAGCACTCGCCGATGTTCGGGCAGTTGGCCTCTTCGCAGACGGTGTTCAGACCCGCAGACTTCAGCTCCTTGCGGATCTCGCGGTACTTTGGTCCGCCGGGCGAGTGCACTCGGAACCACTCGGGCTTGCGGTCGCGGAATGGGCGGACTTCTCCTCCGCCGAGCTGCTCGGCGAGTTCCTCGGGTGAGACTCCGCCTGGGTTCGCGCGCGAGCGGGTTCGGTGCTCTCGTTCGGGCGAAGCTGCTGTCGTCGGAGGATTCAAGTTGCCAAGACTAGATCGTGCACACGCTCGTCAAGCTTCGCCCGCGAGACGAGGCGTTGGCGCAGGCCGAAGTGCTCGGCAGTCGCGAACGCGACGCGCTTTTCAAAGCAACGCAGCTGGCCCGATCGTTTCGTGATCTTGGATATCGAGGTGGCCTGGTCGTCAAGGCCGCACGGGCGGATCCAGCTGAATGGCTGAAGATCGTTGTCCACGTTGACCATCATGCCGTGAGTCGTCACCCCCTGCGAGATGTGCAGGCCGATCGATCCGATCTTGCCCGCCGTGGGACCTTCGCCAGCCCAGACGCCGCGGCCACTTTCGTCGCGGTGAGCCGGGATGGATTCGCCAGCAAGGGCGTCGATCATCGCTCCTTCAAGCGCGCCGACCAGAGCCGGTACGTCACCACCGCAGAGCTGCGTGCTGACGATCGGATAGGCAACCAGCTGACCGGGCCCGTGGTAGGTCACCTTGCCGCCACGATCGACCTCGCGCAGCTCGATGCCCTGGCCGCGGTACCAGTCCTCGCCCATTGGCAGCTCATCAGGCGTGCTGCGGCGTCCCTTGGTGTAGATCGGGGGGTGCTCGAGAGTGAGCAGAACGTCGGGGATCTCGCCGCGTACGCGAGCTGCGTGGACGACCCGCTGAAGCGCAAGGGCCTCGTCGTAATCGATCAATCCGAGGCGGATTGTCCAAAGCTCTTGCATGGCATGGATCCTATCCCTGCCACCTAACCTGTGACGCGATGAAAAAGACTTTCTCGAACCGGCCGATCGCCGCGATCGTCATCGTGTTCACACTCATCTCCGCTTGGCTCTTGCACGGAAACCCCTTCGGAGAGGGCACGATCACCTGGCCAGTGGCATTGCTGGTGGCGCTGGTCGGCAACCTCTTTCTCGCGTACGTGATTGCTGCGTGGGCCGCGCCGTACCTGGCTTCGACCGGCGGCCGCGCAGGGGCTGAACAGGCTGCTCCCCATGAAGTAGTTGTCGCCGAGCGGTGGACTGCCGGCACGTTGCTGATGTTTGCGTCGCTGGCACTACTGGCTGTGACTCTTGCGGCGGCCCAGCTTGTGATCACGCCCACCGATCGCCTTGAGCAGAATGCTGAGCTGGTCAAGCGAACTGTTGATCTGGAGGCTCCAGAGATCTACAAACGTCAGCTGACCGCTGCCGACACTTGGAAGATGAGCGACCGCACTTATCGCAGTTGCGTTCCGACACCCGAGGTGGCCGAAACGGGCTGGTGCGTCGTTGCGCAGGTGAAGAACGGCGAGCTGGTCGTGGTGAAGTACGGTTTCGGGAAGTCAAATGCTGCGCAGGCGTTGGAGTGGCATCCGGAGTTGGCCAAACAGAAGCGCTAGACCTGCAGCAGCTGCGGGCTCTCAAGCCAGGCCTTGATCGCGCCAAGGAATTCAGCAGCTTCGGCGCCGTAGAGAATCCGGTGGTCGCAAGTCAGCGTCATGTTCATGATCTGACGGATCACGAGGGACATGCCGTCCTCTGCGATCACGGCGCGCCGGTTGATCGCGCCGACGGCGAGGATCGCGGCCTGCGGCGGATTGAGGATTGCGGTGAATCGGTCCACCCCGTACATGCCGAGGTTGCTGATGCTGAAGGTGCCGCCCGACATTTGTGAGGGCTGGATCGAGCGCGTGCGCACTGCTTCTGAAAGCTGTTGAGCCTCGCCGGCGATCTGGGCGAGGCCCTTCTGATCGACATTGAAGAGCGTCGGCACGGCGAGCAGTTCAACGGCGCTGACGACCATGCCGATGTTCACGTCTGAGTACTGCTCGAAGTGGCCGTCCTTGTAGGCGGCGTTTACTTTCGGGTACTGGCGCAAGGCCTGGGCCGAGGCCTTGATCACGAAGTCGTTGAACGACGGCAACGGCGAGACCATGCTTCGGAGCTGTTCGCGATAGGCGACAGCCGTGGTCATGTCGACCTCGGTCTCCACGAAGAACTCTGGCGCGGTTGCCTTGGACTCGGACATTCGGCGGGCGACCATTTGTTGCGCGCTGGTGGGATCCACTGAAGTTGACTGTCCGCGCGTTGCTGTCTCTGTGCCCGGGGCGGGCTGCTGCGGAGGTTGTGGCTGCGGGGGCATCTGAGGCGGCGGTTGCTGCGGGGCCGACTGCTGCGCCGGGTAGGCGTGCTGTTGGGGGTATGGCTGTTGCGGCTGAATCGCGGGGAAATTGCCGGTTACGCCCTGCACGAACGGCGGCGGGCCCGGGAACGGCTGCTGAGGAAATGGCGGCTGCGGCGGCGGGTACCCGGGCTGTTGCGGCGGGTACGCAGGCTGCTGCGGGTACGCAGGCTGCTGCGGGTATTGCGGCTGTTGCGGCGCGGGCGGTCCGGGGAAGTTCGGAATCAGAGACGGCTCTTGAACCGGCGGCGGTTGGATCGGCGGCGACGCGTACTCGGGGGCCTGCGCTGCGGGCGGCATGATCTGTGCTTCCTCGGGCGGAAGGGCCAGCCGCGCGGGCTCGCCGATGTTCGCGTCAAACATGTCGTCTTCGTGGTGCTCGACAGCGCCGCCGGGCTCGTAGGCGTACTCGGGCTGAGGCGGCGGGAGCGGAGCTGGTGATTGCGTCGGTGTGCTCGGAGCGGCCTGGGCCTGAGCGGCGGCGTCTGCCGCGGCCTCAACGTCTTCTTTGACGACGCGACCGTCTGGCCCGGAGCCCTGGATCGTGGCGATGTTCACTCCCAGCTTGCGAGCCAGGCGCCTGGCGATCGGCGAAGCCTTTGTGCGATCGGGCGATTCAGGAGCGTGCGGGAATTCGTCGGCCCGCTGCGTGTAGATCTCGTGCGGCGATGGCGCCTCGTCGTACTCGCCGGTCTGCGTGAACTGCTCATCGACTGGAAATTCTTCGGTGATGTCGTGATGCCCCGGAGGGGCCTGCTGCTGCAGACCCGAGTCGTCGAAGACTTCGTACTCGCCCGGCGGCTGTTCGGCGTGCGGCTGCTCATACTGCGGCGCTTCGTATTGCGGCTGCTGGTAGGCAGGCTCGGGCGCGGGCGGCGCAAGCGGCGGCAAAGGCTCGGGCGTCCGCAGCGGCGGCGGACCACCGGGGATCGGCAACGGCGGTGGCGTCGAGGCCGGCGGCGGCTGTTGCGCCGGGGGCTGTCCTCCAGCGGCGGACTGAGGCTCGATGAAGGCGATCGGCGTTCCGACGGCGACGGTCTGGCCTTCGGCCACGGTGAAGTGAGTGAGTAGACCTTCGACGTCAGACTCATAGGTGAGCGTCGCCTTATCGGTCTCGATCTCGACCAACGGCTCGCCACGGTGCACGTATTCGCCCGGCTGTTTCAGCCAGCGCACGACCGTCCCCTCCTCCATCGAGTCGGAGAGACGCGGCATCACGATGTCACTCATTGGCAGTCACCTGAAGAAATTCCCTGAAGGCTCAGCGTCGCATATGACGCCAGGGCCCACAGCAGGTGAGTTCAAGGGCTAGGCGCGATCCCCTGTTTGAAACGTGGCCATCGCCGCAGCGACAATGTTTTCTGCATGCGGGTAGGCCGCTTGTTCGAGCGGTCTTGAATACGGCATCGGGACATCGGCCCCGGCAACGCGTTGGATCGGCGCGTCCAGATAGTCAAAGGCTTGTTCCTGAATAAGGGCAGTCATATTCGCTCCGACGCCCCCGTGGGGCCATCCTTCCTCGACGATCACCACGCGGTTGGTCTTCTCGACCGAGCGGAGGATCGTGTCGAGGTCGAGCGGGCGCAGCGTGCGTGGGTCGATCACTTCGGCCGAGACGCCGCGCTCGGCGAGCTGCTCGGCCGCCTTCTCGGCGGTCACGGCCATGCGCGAGATTCCGACGATCGTGACGTCTGTGCCTTCACGGCGGATTGCAGCTTGGCCGAACGGGACGATGAACGACGGGTCGCTCGGGACTTCGCCCTTCATTCCGTAGAGCGTTTCGTGCTCGATGAAGATGACCGGGTTGTCGTCGCGGATCGCGGCCTTCAGCAGGCCCTTCGCATCCGCCGGCGTTGACGGCGCCGCGACGAGCAGACCCGGAACGTGCTGGAAGAAGGCCTCGAAGCTGTGCGAGTGAGTTGCTGCAAGCTGGTGGCCAGCGCCCTGCGGCATGCGCACCACCATCGGGACCTTCACCTGCCCACCGAACATGTAATGAATCGGCGCCATGTGGTTGATGATCTGGTCCATCGCCAGTAGAGAGAAGTTGATCGTCATCAGCTCGACCACGGGGCGCAGACCGGTCATCGCCGCGCCGACGCCCATGCCGACGATCGTGTTCTCGCTGATCGGCGTATCGCGCACGCGATCCTCGCCGAACTCCTTGAGCAGGCCCTCGGTCACCTTGAAGGCGCCGTTGAACACGCCGACGTCCTCGCCCATGATGAAGACGTTGCGATCGGCGGTCATCTCTTCGCGCAGCGCAAGGTTGAGCGCTTCGCGATAACGCATCTCAGGCACCAGGCATGCCCCCTGGAGGCGGGCCGAACGAACCGCCGCCATCGCGCGCGACGCCTTCGCGCATCACGACCTGCTCGTCGAAGTCCGCGCCCTCGGTCTGGGCGGCGCTCGCCTCGGCCAGTCGTTGGAGCTCGGCGTGACCGGCGATGTTCTCGCCGCGTTGGGTCTCGGGCGAGCGGGCGTCAACCGAGTACCAACCGCGCAGCTGGTCGCCGAGCACGTAGACGTCGTCGTACAAAGAATCGAGCGCCGGGAAGGGCGACTGGTCGGCGAAGGTCACTGCCGCATCGACTTCTTGCAGCGCAAGCTTGTCGAGACCCTCGGCCTCTGCGCCGGTGATCGCTCCGCCGCGGATCAGCTTGTTCGCGAACTGAACGATCGGATCGCGCTTACGCCACTCGTCGACCTCTTCTTTGGTGCGGTACTCCTCGGGGTCTGCGACTGAGTGTCCGCGAAAGCGGTAGGTCACGGCCTCGATCAGGACTGGCTGGTGGTCAGCGCGCGCGAGGTCCAGAGCGTTCTTGACGCAGGACTCGACGTCGAGCACGTCCATGCCGTCGCAACGCGTGCCGGGAACGCCGAAGCCTTCGCCTTTGGCAGCGAGGTTGGTCATTGCTGAGTGCCGCGCGAGTGAGGTACCCATGCCGAACTGGTTGTTGACGATGATGAAGACGACCGGCAACTTCCAGAGCGCCGCGAGGTTTAGCGTCTCGCCGAAGGTGCCCTGATTGGTGGCGCCATCACCGAGCATGCAGACCACGGCGTCTTCCGTGCCCTGGTATGTGGCGGCAAGACCAAGCCCGGCGGCAATCGGCAGGTTGCCGCCGACGATTCCGTAGCCGCCCATGAAGCGCCGCTCGGCGTCGAACATGTGCATCGATCCGCCGCGGCCCTTCGAGACTCCGGTCGCGCGTCCAAACAGCTCGGCCATCACTTCCTGGGGCGGCGTGCCGCGAGCGAGTACCTGGCCGTGCTCGCGATAAGTGCTGATCAGGTAATCGTTCGATCGCATCGCGGCGGAGGTGCCGACGACGGTCGCCTCCTCGCCGATGCAGAGATGCAGGAAGCCGCCGATCTTGGCGCGGGCGTACATCTCGCCGGCACGCTCCTCAAAGCGGCGGATCAGAAGCATTCGATACAGAACTGCTTTGCCGCGCTCGGTATCGGGCAGCATGTGGTCGGGCTGGAATCGTGGGCCGGCTTGTTGCTGCGGCGACGGGCTTTCGCCCGCCAGATTCACGCCGGGCGAGGGTTGACCTGCGTTAGTGGGATCACCCGCTTCCATCGCATCCACCATATTGACCACCGCAGGGGCGGCAGCGCAGGCGCAGAGCTACTTGAGCTCGGCGAATTCGTTCAGCGCAAGCGCGTAGAGGTCGTTCTCGATCGCGACGAATCCGTCCGGGCCAGTCAGCACCGGTAGCTCCGTGCGGCCGCCGACTGCTTCGCGGAGCGCGGCGCCGGCCGCTGCCAGCGACTCATTTGTTGACTTCATCTCGAGTGCCTGGAGCACTGCGCGCGGGTGCATCTCGCAGGCCGCGGCGGCAAGCAGAATCGTGTCCTCTTCGTCCACCGAGCGAGCTGCGCCAAAGCACTGGCGAAATGCCGCCAACGAGAACGCGACCGTGCGGCCGATCGACTTTGCGTAGGTGGCAGCCAGGGCCATCTTGCGCGAGTCGGCGATCGTCAGGTTCATGCGGTCCTCGTTGAACCTGGGTCGGATCAGGCCGAACTTCTGCGCGAACTCGAGGACGCGGTCCTGGTCGCCGTCCCAGAGTGGGCCGTCGTCGACGTCCGGCTGCAGAACCGGCACCCACTCGGCGTCGGGCAGCGACTGCGAGACGCGCTCGGCGACGACCCAGGCATAGGGCGATCCGATGTCGTAGTGGAGTGAGTAACTCATGCGTGGATTGCCCACCCATCGGCAGCTCGTGCGGCCTCCATGACCGCTTCGCTGATCGTCGGGTGGGCGTGGATGATACGCGCGAGCTGGGCGTATCCGATGCCAGCAGACTTGGCAACCGCGAGTTCGGCGATCAGGTCCCCGGCCTTCGGGCCGATCGCGTGAGCGCCGACGATCTGGCCGGTCGTCGCGTCGCCGACGATCTTGATCAGGCCGGTGCGGTCGCCGTACACAGTCGCGGCCCCAGCGGCCGCCAACGGAAACTCACCGACCTTCACCTGGACGCCGGCCGCATGGGCCTGAGCCTCAGTCAGGCCGATCGAAGCGACCTGCGGCGAAGAGAACGTCACGCGCGGGATGTTGTCATGGTCGAGCGGGTGGACGCCCTGCCAGCCAGCGATCGTCTCGACGGCCACCACGGCTTCGTCTGATGCCTTGTGCGCGAGCGCCGGACCGGGCACGACGTCGCCGATTGCGAATATTTGCTGATTGCTTGTGCGCTGGTCTGGACCAACTTGGATCACGCCACGCACATCGGTGGTCACGCCGTATGCGCCGACGTTCAGCGAGGCAACGTCAGGCGCGCGCCCGGCAGCGACACAAATGCGATCAAATTGGTGGCTCTCACCTCCGGCGTCAATCTGCACCATTCCGGCGTCCTGAAGGACCTGGGAGATCTGCGCGCCGGTGATCACCGTGACGTTCTGCTTTGCAAGTTCTTTGGTCAGTGCGACCGAGATGTCAGGCTCTTCTGCCGCGAGGATCTGCGGAAGTGCTTCAAAAAGCGTCACCGGCACGCCCATGCGGCCGAATGCCGATGCGACCTCTACCCCGCTGGCTCCCGCTCCGATCACGCCGAGCGAGGAAGGCAGCTCGTTGACAAGCCACGCGCCGGCAGTGTCGAGGATCCGGACGCTGAACTCGAGCCCCGGGATCGGAGCTGTCTGCGCGATCGATCCAGTCGCGATCACGGCGTGCGCGGTGCGCACAAGCTTGACGCCCTCAGGCGTCTGCACATGAAAGTCAATCACGCCGGGCTCGGTCGGGGCGGCGAACGTGGCTTCGCCTTCGACCACAAGCACATCGTTCTTCTTCATCAAGCCGCCGACTCCGCCGGTCATCGTCTTCACGACGCGATCGCGGCGTCTGGCCACGTTGGCGAAATCAACACCGACGTCACCGGCAGGAACGGCCACGCCGAAGCTCGCCGCGTCCTGCACTTCTTTCAGAACGTCAGCACTGCGCAGCACCGCCTTCGCCGGGATACAGGCGTAATTCAGGCAACGACCGCCGAGCTTGTCCTTCTCGATCAGCACGGTGGTCAGGCCGAGCTGACGGGCGCGGATCGCGGCGACGTATCCACCGGGGCCTCCACCGATCACGGCTACGTCAAACACTCCCTCAGCCATTTGAACCTTCTTTCTCTGCTGACTCTGCCGCGGCGGCGGCCGCGGCCTCTTCGCGCTGTGTCTTCAATGATTGGATATCAGGCGCCACGGGCATCTGGATGCGCGCCATCGCTCTTACCAAGTACCAGAACAGCACGGCGGAGAGCACAATTATGACCAGAAAAAGGAGCGCGACGAGCACGTTCGAGACAGTCAGCAGGCTTATCGCAAGAATCAGAATCTGCAGGCCGAGGATTGTTTGGAAACCCAGCACACCCCAGTACTTCGCGCGCCACATGCCGACTGCGGCAATCGTCAGAATGCCGCCGCCCAACAGCGCCTGGAAGGTGCGACCGATCTCGACCTTCGCGGCCGCGTCGCTGAACACGAACGCCGCGAGGTTGCCCACCGCCATTAGTCCGGCGACGATCGCCGCAACGGTGACTGCGCCCGGTCGTTCACCGGGCGCCAGCGGCTCAAGCGAGTCACGGACGGCCTGATTCTTGGCCTCTGTGCGGGCGCGCGAGCGCGCGCGGGGATCGCGTTCTTCTTCAGTCACGAGAGGATGTATTCCAGCAGCGCCTTCTGCACGTGCAGGCGGTTCTCGGCCTGGTCGAAAATTGCCGAGCGCGGGCCGTAGAGCGTCTCCTCGGTGATCTCCTCGCCAACGTGGGCCGGCAGGCAGTGCAGGGCGATGGCCTCGGGCTTGGCGTGGGCCAGCAACTCGCCGCTCAGTTGGTACGGCGCCAGGGCTAGTTTCTTGGCGTCGGAATCCGTGTCTCCCATGCTGACCCAGACGTCGGTGTAGACGGCGTCCGCTTCTGCGGCAGCGGACTGTGGGTCGTTGGTCAGCTCGATCGCGCCGCCGGCCGTGGCTACGGATTCGGCGAGTGCGACTGCCGCCGGCTCGGGCTCGAATCCCTCGGGTGTTGCGACGGCGACCTGCATGCCGGCCATCGCGCCAAGCACCATCAGCGACGCCGTGACGTTGTTGCCGTCACCGACGTACGCAAGTTTGCGGCCTTCGAGTGTTCCGAAACGCTGCTGCAGGGTGAGCAGGTCAGCGAGACCCTGCATCGGGTGGTGCTGGTCGGTCAGGAGGTTGAAGACCGGGACGGTTGAGTGCGCTGCGAGATCCACGACGATCTCATGCGAACCGGTGCGAATGCCGATCGCGTGCACGAATCGCGAGGTGACAAGCGCTGTGTCCTTGACAGATTCGCCGCGCGAAAGCTGCATGTTGCTTCCAGAGAGCACCATCGGGTGGCCGCCGAGCTCGTACACCGCCACTTCCGACGACATGCGCGTGCGCGTCGAGGGGTGTTCGAAGATCAGCGCGACGGTTTTGGCAGCAAGAGCGCCGCGATGAGCAGCGAGCGTTTCCCGTTCGGCCCGGAGCTGAGCGGCGCGATCGAGGATCCCGCCGAGCTCTCCACGGGCGAGTTCGGCGCCGGTAAGGAAGTGCTTGGTCACCGCGTGAGTTTATGTGCACAAAAAAGCGCCCGGCCGGTGGGCCGGGCGCTTGAAGGAAGAACGTGATCGGTGAGGACTACAAGGAATTGTGCCAGCCGCGAGGTCCGCGCCCGTGATTCAGGGCGCTACCGTCGCTGAGATGTCTTCTGAGTCCCCATCAAGGCCGCGCAGGCTGCAAAAAGGTGAGATCGTTGAATTGACGATCGACTCACTGGCCCATGGCGGCGCCGGCGTCGGCCGCGCCGACGGCTTCGTTGTATTTGCCCGCGGCGGACTGCCGGGCGACCGCGTGACCGCTGTGATCACGGGCGGCAAGAAGAACTTCGGCGAGGCGCGGGTGACCGAGATTCTCGAGCCCGGCCCGAATCGCGTCCCCGAGCGCGCTCCGCACCCGGGCGCCCAGTGGCAAACACTCGATTACGCGGCCCAGCTCGCCGAGAAGCAGAACCAGGTCCGCGACGCGCTCGAGCGCTTCGGCAATTTCGACCTCTCCGACGGATCGCCAATCGAGTTTGATGAGATCGTCCCGGCCGGCACCGGGCACGACGACCCAGCGATCTGGAACTACCGCAACAAGGTCGAGTTCTCATTCGGCCTCAGCGAAGACGACACGCTCGCGCTCGGCTTCCACCCTCCCGGCCGCTGGGATCTGGTCGAGGATGTGGACGACACGGTGCTCGCCAGCGAACGCACCAACGAGATCCGCCGCATCGTGAAGGACTGGTGTGTGCGCCGCGAACTTTCTACTTACGATCCCGACGAGAACTTCGGCTTCCTGCGCAATCTCGTCGTGCGCGAGGGCCGCGCCACCGGCGAGACGATGGTCCGCCTCGTCACCACCAGCAAAGAGCCTGAGCCCGGTGGGTTTGACACCGCCGGATTCGTAGAAGAGCTCAATCAGCTCGACCCGCCGCCAAGCTCGATCGTCTGGTCGCGCTCAGACAGCCCCGGCGGTTGGACCCACGACGCCCGCGACAAGACGATCGCTGGCAACGACTACATCGAGGAAGAGATCGGGGGACTGCGTTTCCGGATCTCTCCCGACGCCTTCTTTCAGACCAACTCGGCGCAGACCGAAAAGCTCTACGCCTCGGCGATCGAGTTCGCGGATCTCACCGGCAAAGAACTCGTCTTTGACCTCTACTGCGGATCGGGCACGATCGGCATCACACTCGCCGAACATGCAAAGCAGGTCTGGGGCGTCGAGATCGTCGTGGACGCCGTCGAAGACGCAGCCGTCAACGCGAACCTCAACGGCATCACCGACGCAGACTTCCTGGCCGGCGACATGCGCCTGGCGCTGCCGCAACTGATCGAGCACGCCGGAACGCCTGACGTTGCGATCGTTGATCCGCCGCGCGCGGGCCTCTCGGCGAAGGTCGTACGGCGCGTGATGGAGGCTGCCCCCAAGCGCATCGTTTACATCAGCTGCAACCCCACCACGCTCGCCCCGAATCTGAAGCAGATGGTCGAGAGCGGCTACGAACTCCTCCGCGTGAGGCCCGTGGACATGTTCCCGCACACGCCGCACATCGAGGCGGTTGCGGTACTTGAGCTGGTTGACGACGAGAAGCGACGTGGGGTTATCGCCGCGCGAATCGTGGAGCGCCGCACCAAGGGTAAATCGCGGACAGATCCTACTTGATTTTTGTATATGACCATGGTACGATGACCATGGTCATGAATGAGGATTCAATCACTGCGACGCGGCTGAAGGCGACTCTGCTCGGCGTCCTCGACGAAGTCGCCCGAAGCGGGCGTCCGCTCACTGTGACAAAACACGGCAAGCCAGTCGCCGACATCGTTCCTCACGTGCACGAGCCCTATGACCTGAAGGGATCCGTCAGGCAGCTCGTCAGCGACGAGGAGTTGATCGCCCCCTTCAATTTCGAGCACACCGCAGACGCCGACAATATTTTCGGCGATTGATCGTCCTGGATACGCACGCCTGGCTCTGGTGGGCGAGTGACTCAGACCGGCTCTCGCCAATCGCGCGTGCCGAAATCGACGACGCGGACGTCATTGGGGTCTCCGCGATCAGCGCCCTCGAGCTCGCGCGACTCGGAACGATGGGTCGACTCGTCTTTGACGACGTGGACCGCTGGGTGAATGAAGCGTTCAGATTCGATCAGCGGATACTGGAACTGCCCGTCACCACGAAAGTCGCACTATGGGCGGTCGAGCTGCTGAGGCGCGGACTGCTCGGCGATCCGAACGATCAACTCATTCTCGCGACCGCTCAACTGAACAGTGCGCGACTGGTCACCAAGGACAGCAGGCTTCGCGAGTTCGCACGCGAAGCCACTGTCTGGTGACGCTCTCGCATGCTCCCACGTAGGTGTTCACCGATTTCTTAAATGGGTGTGACGTGAAATGGCTCGTACTCGAGTCCCAGCGAAATGGTCAGGATCAGCCGAGTGCGCGCCTTGTATGAATCCAGGTGGTTCTCGAAGTGAATGCCACTTTGGATCAATTCGTCCCATTTGTTCGGGTATACATCTTGTGCGATCGTCGGGCCATTGGCGCAGCGAGTCGTGACGATCACCGGGATCTTGCCGGCGGTCTCGATGATCGCTTCCTTCATCGAGCTTGGAACCGAACCCGTGCCCGTCGTCTCGATAACGATTCCCTTGGCCACCGACGTCATCAGCTCGAGCGCGTCCGGACTGGTGCCAACGCCGAGCGTCAGGATCGGCACGATCGGGTCGCGGTCGTCGAGGATCGCGTAGTTGCCGACCCAGTTGGCGGCCGGCCGCGCGGTGATGCGCTCGACCTCGTTTTCGATGATCCGCCCGACTGCCTTGCCCTCGCGAATGTTGAAGGCATCCATCGCCGCCGAGTCGCGCTTCAGGGCAGACCAGGCAGGTAGGCAGTAGCGGTACATGCAGATGATCGTTCCCATCGACTCTCCGCTGCGCGCGGTGATGAAGGACGCGGTGAGATTGCTGATGCCGTCGTATTCAGGATGATCGGCGGGCAGCATGGAGCCCGTGAAAATCACGTCGGGATTGCCAAGCGCCTCGGCGACAAAGAAAGCGGCGTCCTCCATCGTGTCGGTGCCGTGCGTGACGATCACCGAGTCGTTCTCAGCCACGGCCTGCTCGATCGTCTTGGCGAGGTTGCTGAGAAGGCTGAAGGAGAGGTCCTCCGACGGGATGCGGTGAGGCTCGTACATCGTCACTTCAACGTCTGCGACGTGTGCGCCCTCATCGAGCATGCTCACAAGGTTGGCTGCGCCGAGCTCTGGGCGAGCGGCTTTGCCCGGCTCGCCGTGGCGCATGCTGATCGTGCCGCCGGTGGCGACCATTCCGATGCGGTATCCCATCGCGGCTGATCCTAAGCGGCCGCTGGTTACTTCTAGTACGGAGGCAAGTCGCCGTGCCAGTCGCCGAGCCGCTTGAAGGCGCGCCAGAACTCGCGCTTATAAGGCTCGTCGTCCAGGCAGTCATCCAGGTCCGGCGTGAAAAGTGCTTCGCAGTTGGCGGTCCAGGGCTGGATCGCTCCAAGCATCGGATCGAGCGGCGCGGCGCCGGGCATGTCGAGTGCGTTGATCGCGTCGAGCGCGCCCTCGCCCATCACCACAAGGATGCGCGGCTGCACAATCATCAATTCATCAAGAACGCGCGACCGGCATGACTCGGCGGCGTCGGCCGGGTCAACAGGGCACTTCACGCTGACCGTGCCATAAACCGTGAGCGGATCGATCCCGAGCCGCTTGAACGACTTCTGCAACGCCACGCCGGCGCGTCCATAGAATGCGACGCCCTCCTCGATCTCGGCGGGCTTTGCAGAATCTTTGATCAGGAAGATGTCGGCCTGCGGGTGTCCACTGCCGAGCACGGGCATCAGGTGCCCGCGCGGGCAGTCCTCGCAGTCGTGAATCTCGTGGGCGAGCGAGTTGAGCTCGCGGATCGCCCGGTCGAGATATTTTTCGCGGATCTCGTCGTCTGTTCTTGGCATCTCATCCGTCATCTGTGTCTGTTCAGGATGACGCTTTCGCGTTGTCCTGTGTGGGGGAAGTTGGATCAGCGGGCCATGGGCAAATGCGGAACCGTTCCGCGCCGTCATGAACCGCCGACGGGGATGTATTTGGCCCCGCGCGATCGACATCCTTGGCTTCATAACGCAAACGCAACGGCGGGTGCGGCGAGAAAGGTTCGTTGCCAAAGGTCGCGCGACGCAGGAGAAAGCTGGACGTAGGTTGTTTGAGAATCGCGCGCCTGCGGTATAACTCAAGGAGTTGGCCGGCTTTGCGCCTCGTCTGCCTGTGGTCGGAGCCGAGACCTTCCACTGGCGCTTACGTCGCACCGTCGGCCAACAGGATTCAACTGAGCATTGGAAATGCCGGTTGACGCGACGCCGCCGTCATGGGCTTAGCGTCGGCCGGCTTTCTTCTTGGAGTCAACGGTGCCCGACTTGACGATCTTCGTCTTGCGCGCCTTTGCTCCAGTTCTTACTGGCGGCACCTTGGACTGGACGCCCACGTTCGTCTGCAGGAACTTCATCGCCTGCACGTAGACGAGGCTGCTGGGCGAGCGCGCGATGTCCGCATCACGCAGGCTCTCCAGGAACTCTTCCGGCCCGTCGAAGTCGAACATGTTGATCCGCACGCTGCCGAGTCCCTGGGCGACGTGGCTGTCACTGCCAGCGCCAGCCACGATCCGGTACTTAGAAGCGAAGCGTGCTGCCTCGTCGTTGAATGCGCTGAAGGCGACGCGCGGGTTGAAGACTTCGATCAGGTCTATGTCTTCGAGCACGTCAAGCAGATGCTTGTAGTCGGGAACTGAGTGCATGCGGTCGAAGGGGTGCGGCACGTAGACGAGCCCGCCCTGGCGTTTGATGTCTGCGATCGCCTCCTGGAGCGTCACGCCCTTCGGGATGAGTTCGTTGATGAAGAGGCCGATCACCTCGCCCTGATCCTTGGTCTTGACCTCTTCGCCGATGATCACTTTGACGCCGTACTCGTCGGCGAGCTTTACTGCTTCGTGAGCGCCGGATACGAGGTTGTGGTCGGTGACGGCGATCGCGCCGAGGCCCTGCACCTTCGCGGTCTCGAGCAGCACCTCGACCGGGGTCGCGCAGTCGTGCGAGTGGTTTGTGTGCATGTGCAGGTCGACGTCGATGCGCTTGCGGCGCGCGACGCGATCGGCGACGTGCGCCTTGGGCTGCTTGTGCGGGATCAAGTCGTGGCGTCGCGCGCGAGTCTCGTAGTAGAGAGACTCGAAGCGAGCGGCCACGGCGTCCCAAGTGTTGTTCTCGGCGTAGCGGCGCGCGTTGGCGCGGATCCTGCCGAGCAGTTCGTCGCCTGTGACCAGGCGCGTGAGCTGGTCTGCGAGCGCGGCGGCGTTGCCGGACTCGAACATCAGGCCGAGTTCGCCGTCGTCGAGGGCTTCCTTATAGGGCTCGAGGTCTGAGGTGAGCGGCGCCGCTCCGCTGGCGACGATGCGAGCAACGTAACCGGGGCTCGGCGCGGTGCCCGCGCTCGCGGCAATCGCAATGTCTGCGGTGGCGAGCAGGTCGGCGGCGCTGAATTGGCTGGCGGAGACGAACGTGGTGCGCTCGCGCATGCGGTTCGAGAGGCTTGGCGGCGCGACGGCGGTGTCGGCCGGGACGCGGAAGGTAGCGTGCCAGTCAAGCTCGCGCGGGAGCTTTCTCAGTGCGCGGATCAGAATGCGCTGGGCGGCGCGTTCTTCCACGCCGTCGAGGAAGATCTCGAGCGGCGCGCCGGCCTGCTTGGGCGGCCGATCGTGCGGCGCCTCTGCGCCCGGTCCGATCACTGTGTAGTCGCCACCGAAGTAGCTGCCGACGAGATCCTTGGTGACGGTGTTGATCGCGGTGCGGCTGTCGAGCCGGCCGAAGAAGAGTTCGACGAACTTGCGCGCGACCTGGGTGGAGAGCGTGCGCTCTGTGGCCTGGTGGAAGGTGCCGACGTTGAGCGTGTAGCTCATGCGCAGCGCGGCGCTTGAGGTGCTTGGCGCGAAAGGCTCGTGCACGTGCACGAAGTCGAAGCCGTCGATCTGGAAGAGGTCCTCGAGCGTGCGGGCGACGTCGATCGGGACTGAAGCGGTGCCGCCGAGTTTTGCGGGCGGGAACGGGAGCGCTGCGCCAATGCCGAGGATGTCGGGACCGTCGGATTTGCGCTGGTCGAAGATGGTGTCGAGGGATTTCGACTTCGCGGCCTCTTTGATCTTGGCGCGGGATTCCTTGACGAGTTTGCGGCTGTGGGTTGGGCCGACGATTACTACTTCGTGGCCGCGGGCCTGGAGGGCCTTTGAGAGGCCTAGGACGTAGCGGTTGGTTTCTCGTTCGTCTTCGATCGCGTACGGGGTTACTTGGGCGATTCGGAGTTTGGGCTGGGATTTGGGCATTGGGTGGATGGTACGGGAGGTGCGAGAAACCCGACCCGAAATGTCATCGCTGCAGATCAAGCACGTAGTCGAAGGCCTGCTCGGCCAACTCGATCCAGCGCGACTCATCCACTTCCGGGCCGAACGTGAACCAAGACTTCATTGCTCGCCCGGGTGCGGGCTCAAACTGACCGGCCTCTCCGAACTCGATCAACGCAGTTCCCACTTCGATCGGGAGCTTCACGACAATCTCCCCGAGCCGGAAGACCACGAAGATCTTGCCGCCGATCGTCAGACAGTCGCGACCAAACGCCTTCTTCCGACCAACGCCGGGCCGACCGATGAAGTGGTCGGCGAGACGCTCCTCGGGGCCGTCGGAAGCGTCGACTATTGGTCTTGCTCCTTGACGACGTAGTCAAAGGACATCTCCGCGACCTCGATCCGGCGTTCCTCGCCGACCTTCGGTCCGAACACGAACCATCGTTTCATCACGCGCCCCGGCGACGGCTCGAACGGCTTCGCCTCTTTGGCGCGGACGAGCTTCGGTCCCTTCTCCGGCGGCAACTTCACGACGATCGATCCTTTGCGGTAGATCACGAACATCTTGCCGTTGATCGTCAGCGCGTCGCTGCCGAAGGCCTTGCGCTTATCAACGCCTTCTCGCCCGATGAAATGCTCGCTGATGCGCTCTTCTGCGCTTGCGATTTCAGCTTTGGTGGCCATCACTTGATCTTGCTTTTGAGGATGCCGAACGCACCGCGGATCAACTGGTTCTGGATCTGCTTGCCTTGGCTGCTCTTGAGGAAATCGGTCACTGCGCTGTCTTTCGGTTTGGCTGCTTTCGCGGCCTTCTGAGCCTTGGGGGGCGCTGGTGCAGGTGCTGGCGCGGTCCCTGTGGCCGGTGGGGCACCTTCGGGGATCGGGGCCGGCGCGGGCGTCACGCCCGGGGCGGCTGCGCTGGCAGCAATGCGCGCTTCGAGTAGTTCCTTGGCGCTCTCTGAGTCTACGCGGGTCCCGTACTTGGGGAACAGCTTGGACTGATCGGTCGTTGACCTGACGTTGTCGGCGACTCCCATGCGCGAACGCGGGCTCTTCCGAAAGGTCGTAAAACTCAGAGTTCGGATACGTGCTGACCGTCTGCTTCAACGCCTTCGCATCATCCGGTGTGAATGCACGCAGGGCGTGCTGAACCCGAGCGCCGAGCTGGCCGAGCACCTCGCCCGGGATGTCTGTCGGATTCTGCGTCACGAAGAAGATGCCGACGCCCTTTGAGCGAATCGATCGCACGGGCTGCGCGACCGACGCGAGGAACGCCTTGCTTGCGTCGTCGAAGAGCAGGAGGGACTCGTCGAAGATCGCGTGGTTGTCGACGACTCCGCCAACAGAAACGCGGCCGAGGTCAATAAAGGCTTGTCCGTCTCGTATCCGGCTGCGATCTGATTGGTGCTCCCAGTCATCGCTTCTGCATGGCTGATCAGTGGTTGTCGGGCGCCCAGCGCGCGCGGATGCGAGCGAGCGACGCGGATTCTGCAATTCCGTCTCGTAGAACTGGATCGGGCTGGGTCTCGCCCAGAGTGTGGTGGACGGGAATCACACCGGCCCAGATGTCGAGCTCGTAGTCCTCGTCTTCATCTTCGGGTGGGCCGGACCTGATCTTGGCCGAGGCCTCGGCGAGCGGCAGCTTCAGGATCGCGACCTGTTTGTACTCGTTCTCGCTCGGCTTGCGCGACTCGGCCCAGCGCCCAGGGAACACTTCTTCAAAGAAGCCGTGCAATGCCGCTTCTTTCTCATCCTGATCCTCAACAAGTGTCGCCTGGCCGAAGACCATCACCGAGCGGAAGTTGATGCTGTGGTTGAAGACGCTGCGCGCAAGCACGAAGCCGTCGGTCTCGGCGACTGTGATGCAGATCTTCGCCCCGCCCTTGAGCGCCTTCAGAGTTCGGCTCGCGGCCGAACCGTGCACGTACAACTCGTCTCCGAGCAGTGCGTGGATGGTTGGGATCGAGAAGGCCTGCCCCTCCTCGTCTGCATAGGCGATGTGGCAGAGGTATGTGTCCCGGAGAACTTGTCGGATCGAGTCCCAGCGCGGGTCGGCGCGCTGGGGCTCCCGGCGGAGCTTGGTCAGGTCACTTACCGGTGCGAGGTCGTCTTCGGGCATGCCCCAGAGACTAGGTCTGCTCGGCTGCGGGCTTCAGATCCGTCGGCTCAAGATCCCAGTGCGGAAGGATCTTGTCCATCCAGTTCGGGATCCACCAGTTGGCATTGCCAAGTATCTGCAGCACCGCGGGCACGAGGATCATTCGCACAAGGGTCGCATCAAGCAGCACCGCAGCGGCCATTCCGATTCCCATCAGCTTCAGGAAGACGAGGCCGCTGAACACGAATGACATGAAGACCGCGATCATGATCGCTGCCGCCGCCGTGATCACGCGAGCGGTGCGAGCGAGGCCGATCGTCACCGCGTCGTGGGTTTCGGCACCCTTCAGGTACTCCTCGCGGACGCGGCTCATCAGGAAGACCTCGTAGTCCATCGAGAGGCCGAAGAGGATCGAGAACATGATCACCGGCACGAATGGTGCGACCGGTACCGCCTCGTCAATTCCAAAGAGCCCGCCAAACGTTCCACCCTCGGCCGCCAACGTGATCACGCCGTACGCGGCGCCAACGCTGAGCAGGTTCATGATGCCGGCTTTGATCGCAATCAGCGGCGCGCGGAAGGCGAGCAGCAGGATGAGCAGAGACAGCAAGACCACGCCGGAGATGAAGACCGGCAGGCGGTCCGCGAGGAACGTGCTCTGATCGATGTATGACGGGGTCTGTCCACCCAGCAACGCAGTCACGCTCGTGCCCGCAACTGCAGCGGGCAAGACGTTGTCGCGAATGTTGTTGGCGAGCGCCTCGGTTTCAGGGGCCTGCGGCGAGCCCTCGGGAATGACGGTGATGATCGCCGCGTTCCCGGAATCGCTGATAACGGGTTTCGTGACCGCGACGACCCCGTCGGTGCCCTTCAGGTCTGAGGTCACCTGGCTGAGTGCACCCTCGTCGCTGCCCTTGCTGAGATCAAGCGCGACGATGAAGGGGCCGTTTGTTCCCGCGCCAAAGCCCTCTTCGATCATCGTGTAGGCCTTGTACGTGATGTCGTCGGGCGAGTTGTTGGACGCGTCCGGGAATCCGAGATTCATATTCAGCGCCGGGATTGAAAGCGCGATCAGGATCAGCGTTGTGATGATCGCCAGCGGCCACGGGCGTGCCTGAACCTGGCGGCTCCAGCGAGCGGCGATCGGCAGGTGGTCCGGATCGTTCTCGCGCTCGCGCCGTTCATGCGCGCTGGCGACGCCGGGGAGCTTCCACTTGTTCACGCGCGGTCCGAGCATCGCAAGGAGCGCAGGCAGCAAAGTGATCGCCGTGAACATCACGACGAGCACCGAAAGGCTCGTCGAGAGCGCCACGCCGCGCATGTACTGAACGCCAACGAGGAACAGGCCCATGACCGCGAGCACGACAGTCGAGCCGGCGACGATTACGCTGCGGCCAGCCGTGGCGACTGCCTCGACGAGCGACTCTTCTACGTCTCCGGAGATATCGAGGGAATCGCGGAATCGCGTCAGCACGAGCAGCGCGTAGTCGATTCCGACGCCGATCGCCAGGAGGTCGGCGACCTGCGGCGCCCAGCTCGGGATGTCAACTACCCGCGCCAGCACGAGCGTCAGCAAGGAGCCGACTGCCAGACCGATCACCGCTGTGACGATCGGTAGTCCGGCCGCAACGATTGAACCGAAGGCGATCAGCAGAATGATCAGCGCCGCGAGGAATGCTGGGCCGCTTGGGGTTCCGCCCGGCTCGAAGAAACCGGCGATCATCTGGACCTCGAGGGTTCCGTCGCTCGATTCCTCGGCGATCTTGACGAACTTCTTGCTGTCGGTCGGTTCGAAATCCCAAGATCGTTGGGTCAGCGGGACGTTGATGTAACCGATCGAACCGTCCTCGGAGATCCGAGCGGAGGAGATCGGCGGCGGGGTGCCGACACCGTTCTCTGCGGCGACCCGCTTCAGGACTTCGTTGATCTGCGCCGTGGTTTCGGCGGATGACGCTCCTGCAGATGACTTCCAGACGACGTCAAGGCCCTCGCCGGTATTCCCGGGGAACTCATTGGCGATCAGCTCTGAGGCAGCCTTGCTGTCCGAGCCTGGCGTCAGGTAGTTCTCTTTCCAGTCGCCCTTGAAGGCAATGAAGAGCAATGCGGACGCGACCACAACTCCCAACCAGATCAGCAGCGTGAGCTTGCGGTGGTGGTAGATCCAGCGGGAAAGGGCTGCGAGTGCGCCCTCTTTCTTGACGGGGGTTGCCGGAGAGTTCATGGAGGGGAACCAATCGATTCTGGGAGCAAGACCTGACGAACGATAACGCCAAAGAAAAAGCCCAGCCCCTGCAGCCGCAGGGACCGGGCTAGTTCAAACATCACACTAGGTGATCGCTACTTCTTGACAGCGGCCTTCTTCTTGGCCGGAGCCTTCGCGCGGCTCGCCGGAGCGGCCTTGCGCTTGGCAGCTGAAGCGCGCTTCACCGGAGTGCGGGTGGCGTTCAGTTTCGGCTTGCCGCCGTACTTGGCGATGAACTTCTCGGTGTCTTCGCGGGCGATTGAATCGATGCGCTGGTTCTGCGGCGACTTCATCAGGTACGAGGACGGACCGTCGAGCTGGCCGCCGATGCCGTTGTTCAGTGCGATCTTGCAGCAACGAACGGCGTCGATCACGATGCCGGCGGAGTTCGGTGAGTCCCAGACTTCGAGCTTGAGCTCGATGTTCAGCGGCACGTCGCCGAAGGCCTGGCCCTCAACGCGGATATGCGCCCACTTGCGGTCGGTGAGCCACGGGACGTAGTCGCTCGGTCCGATGTAGACGTCGTCTGCCGGGAGCGTGTGATCCATGATCGAAGTCACGGCCTGAGTCTTGGAGATCTTCTTCGACTCGAGGCGCTCGCGCTCGAGCATGTTGAAGAAGTCCATGTTGCCGCCGACGTTCAGCTGCGAGGTCTTGACCATCTTCACGCCGCGCTGACCGAACAGGGTTGCGAGCTGACGGTGGACGATCGTGGCGCCGACCTGGCTCTTGATGTCGTCACCGACGATCGGGAGTCCGGCCCTCTTGAAGCGCTTGTCCCAGTACGGCTCGGAAGCAATGAATACAGGGATGCAGTTGACGAAACCGCAGCCGGCTTCGAGGATCTGCTCGACGTACCAGCGGGTGGCGTCCTCAGAACCGACAGGCAGATACGAGACGACGACGTCGGTCTTCGTGTCCTTGAGGATCTGGACGATGTCCGAGGTCTCGCCCGGAGCCTTCGTGATCTTCTGCTTGAGGTACTTGCCCAGTCCGTCGTGGGTCATTCCGCGGCTGACTTCAACGCCGAGCTTCTTCGGGACCTTCGCGAACTTCATCGTGTTGTTCGGGTCGGCCCAGATCGCCGTGCCGAGGTCCTTGCCGACCTTCTTGGCGTTGATGTCGAACGCTGCTGAGAACTCGATGTCGTTGACGTGGTATCCGCCAAGGTCAACGTTCATCAGGCCGGGAACTTCTTCGTTGGCCTTTGCGTTCTTGTAGTACTCAACGCCCTGCACGAATGCACTGGCGCAGTTGCCCACGCCGATGATGGCGACGCGGACTTTGTCCGATTGGTAACGGCCTGAGCCGTTGGTCGAAGCTTTAGGTGCAGGTGTCACTGCAGATTTCCTTCCAGAGGGGATTGTGTCTGTCAATCGCTTAGGCGCGGCGCCGCAGATATATGGCGCGCTGCCGAACAGCGGAGGATAGAGCGTGAGACACCGCAGCACGTACCGGGTTACAGAGAAAAATCTGTACTGTGGGCGCGTGAGCGATGAACAAGCCGCGCTTCGCGAATTCGAAGCGGCCCGCTTGGATCTTCCAGCGGGCCTCGAACTTGAGTGGCTCGGAGTCTCCGGATACCGGATGACATACGAAGGTCAGACGATCTTCATCGACCCGTATGTGTCCCGCGTTTCGCTCAAATCGTTCTTGCTCCGACGCGTCGCTGGACCAGATCCCGCCGCGATCGATCGTTACATCGAGCCGCACGGCACGGTCGTTGGGGTTATCGTCGGGCACACACATTTCGACCACGCGCTCGACGCGCCGTCGATCGCCAAGAAGTTCAACTGCCCGGCCTACGGCTCAGCGTCGATGGCTCACTTGATGCAGCTTCACGGCGCGCCGGAGCTCGCGGAGAGTGTTGAACCAGGTCGGGTGTACGAGCTCGGGCCGTTCAAGACGACGTTCATCCGCAGCGTCCACTCGAAGTTGATTCTCGGCCGCAAGATTCCCTTCGACGGCGAGCTCACGTGCGACGACCTGCACGGGCTGACCGCGGGCGGATACAGGTGCGGCCAGGTCTGGGGCGTGCGGATCGAGGTCGAGGGCGTCAGCTTCTACCACCAGGGAAGCGCTGATCTGCTTGACGACGAACTGCCCGACGAGCCGGTGGACTTCTTTCTCGCCGGCGTCGCCGGACGCGAGTTCACGCCGAAGTACTGGGAGCGTGTGCTGAAGAAACTCGATCCGCGCGTGGTGGTGCCCACCCACTACGACAACTTCTTCAAGCCGCTCGGCGGACCGGAGGCGCTGGTCGCGCGCTCGAAGCTGAGCGAGCTACCGGACGAGATCAGATCAGTCACCCGCGATGCGCGAATCGCTGCCCTTCCGAGGGTTGACCGGGGTCGGTAGACCACGCCGCGCGCATAGAAAGTTTTACTACGGATTCACGTAGACACGCGGCCGGAGGCTACGCATTTTCGTAGTAAAACTTTCTATACAGCTGGAGGGGTCTCGGCAGCCTTCTGGGCGTCGAGAATCTTCGACTGCTTGTACACGTGGAAGATGCGCTGCAGCATCGTGAAGAGCGACATCACGGCGAGCACGTAGATCGCGCCCTTGAGGATCGCGAGGTCGTTTCCGGAGATCACGATGTCGGCGAGGAAGAGTCCGATCGAGATGATCACGACGCGCACGGCGCGTGATGCGATTCCGACCTTGCACTCGATCCCCAGCGCTTCCGCGCGGGCTCGTGTGTAGGAGACCATGATCGAGCCGGTGACCGCGAGAACGACGGCCGTTGCTGCTGTGGAGTCTCCGTGCTCGGCGAACTGCCATGCAATTGCAGCGAGAACCACGCCCTCCTCAATTCGGTCCAATGAAGAATCAAGGAACGCCCCGAATAATGTGGCCTTGCCACTCATACGCGAGTACTTACCGTCGAGCAGGTCCATTGCCGAACCGAGCGCGAATGCGAAGCCCGACGCGACCCACCAACCCTTGAAGATGAATCCAACTGCGATCAGGTTTCCGACGAGGCCGATCATCGAAATGAAGTTCGGCGTCAGGCGCGACTCAATAAGGCGAGCACGCGCGGCGTCGGAAAGTATTGGGCGTGGAGGTGTGCTCATCAAATCGTTCGTCCAGATTTTTTCGGGCTACGTATTGGATCCCCGTTTTCGTCAGTCGTCCAGCCTTCTGCGCACACGTACCCGCCGCCGACCAGGCGACCGAGCGAGAAGTCTGAAGTGATCGACACCACAGGCGGGACGGAAGATACTCCCCCGGCGTCCTTACTTCCGAGCGACGGCAGCACGACCTCGAGGTAGCCGTCGTCACTTCCGCGCAGGCAGCCGTACGACGGACGCAGGAAGCGTTGCCAGCGAATCTTCGTTTCGGTGATGCCCCAACCATCGGGTTTGATCGAGAATCCCTTGGTCGGATCGTTGTCGCGGAAGTTCGGCTCGCTGGTCGAGGAGTCGGGCAGCGTGACCCGGTAGATCTCCCAGTTCTTGAAGTCGGCTGCGTCATCGAGATACGGCAGGCCGTCGCGGATCAGTTGGGCTTCATCGCGCCCCGAATAGTCGAGTGTTGCTGACTTGGGAAGTGCCACCCAGCGCACGTCGTTGTCGATCAGCCAGCGCGCGTACGTTCGCGGGTTGAGCGTGCCGTCATAGAAGAGCGCGTTGTACTTGGTGTCGAGCTGTCGCTCCCAGCCTCGAGCGATCGGGCGACGGTTCGCAACGTAGGCAGCCTCGAAGTGGTTGCGTGTGAATACGACCTCGACTTTCTCGTCACGCGCCTTGTTCTTTGCGTCGAGGAATCGATTGACCGGCGCGAAGTAGTACGGGTCTGATGTGGCGTCACTCGTCACGATGGCCCACAACGCGGTCGCTCCCTGCCAACCGAGCAGCGGCACGATCACGGCGAGCGCATACCTGCCCGAACGCGGCCAGAGCGCAGCAGCGGCAAGCGTCGGGAAGAGCACCATCCCAAGGCGAATCGCGTTCCCGCCGATCGGCGACGGGATCAACTCGTTGGCCGTGAGAAAGATGACGTAAAGAACCACCCCGGTGCCGAGCATGCGGCGCGCGTCGCCAGAGAGTTCGTCGCGCACCATCACCCAGAAGAACACGGTGAACGCGATCGCGCCGAGGTACGACGCAAATACAAACGGCTGTGAGCCTCCCTCGGGGAAGAGGAACGAGACGAGCATCGCCGGCAGAACCGTCGCAACTGCGACTGCGAGGTACGCGTGATTGGGCGACTTCCAGACCGCGCGAATTGCGTGGCGCGCCGTGCGCAACGTCTCCCACGGGTGACCGCCGAGCCAGACCGTGAAGGCGATGAAAGAGATGAACAGCGCCGCCAGCGGGCTGGTCAGCGCGCAGTTCAATGCCAGGAACGCAGCGACCCAGCTGCGGCCGTGGGCCGCGGCGATCAACGCGCCCAATCCGATCGCAAGCGCCAGGGCGTACGGCAGCTGCCCGATCACCAGCGTCGCGCTGAAGACGACGGAAAATACATACGCGGCCGCCCTCCCCCCGCGCGGCGGGAAGACCTCCCGAGCAAGAATCGAGAACAGGAGGACGCCGAGCACGTACGCCAGCGCCCCGGACAGGCGCACGCCAATCGTCGAGGAAAGCGTCGGGAAGATCACCCCGTAGGAGACGACGTAATGCCCGCCGTACCAGTTGTAGTTCCAGACGAAGAAGCCGTCGTTCTTGACCAGCTCAGCGCGATAGAGGTGGGCGGCCAGATCGCCGCCGCGCAGGTCGAGGATGAAATACAGCGCGCTTAGCGCGACCGCCACGAGCAGTGGACCGACGTGCGGCCGCAAGAGATTCTTGATGCGTTCGAACATCGCCCTACGCGGGTGATTCGACGCCGGCGAGGAAGTTCGCCGTCATGTCGATCACGTCCGGGCGGTCCACCCACGGCCAATGGCCGGCGTCGGGAAGCAACTCCAGCCGAGCGTTGGGCAGTGTCTCCGAATAGAGCGCGCCGAAGCCGGTGGGAATGTACGGATCCTGCTCGCCCCAGATCACAAGCGTTGGCGCGGTGAGCTGGCCGAAGCGCTCGCCGGCCTCTTCAAGGACCTTCGAGCCACCCGATCGGTAGAGCTTGAGGATCGCTCGCTGGGTGCCCTGGTCGAAGTGTTCCCAGATCGACTCGATCATCTCGTCGGGCAGCGGTTGGCGATTGGGCCGCGCTTCCTTCGTGAGGAACTTGGCGATCGACTTCGTGGTCAACCCCATAGCCAGTTCGCCGATCAGCGGCGTCCGCCAGGCACGAGCAAGCCGATGCCATTTGTATCCGGGCAACAACGGCACCGCGTTGATGATCACCACTCGGTTGACGCGCTCGTGAAGCTCCTGTGCCGTGACCAGCGCGAGCCCGCCCCAGTCCTCGACCACGAGGTTGAAGCGATCCCAACCGAGCTTGGCAATGAAGGCTTGAAGCAAAGCGTTGTAAGAGCCGATCGAACCGTCGAAGTGCATTGGCTTGTCGCTGCGGCCGAAGCCAGGCAGGTCAAGCGCGACTCCACCGGTCCTCTCAAGGAACGGCGTCCACCCATCGCAGTTGGTCGGAACACCGTGCACATAGAGCGTCGGGGCGCCGTCGCCCGCAGCAGCGGCTTCGCGCCAGAAGATTTCGAGGCCAGCGATCTTCTCGTGGCGTTCGTCAAGGGTCAGCGTCATTCGGGAAGACAGGCTAGATCAGCAGCCTCCCGATAGCGTCAGCACTCGTGTCCAAGCCGCTCCAACTGCCGCACGGGAATCGCCTGAATGCGATTCGCCTGAAGCTGCGCGATCACTACGGCCCGGCCGTCAACAAGCCCCACCACGATCCCGTCGGCGAGCTTGTTCTGACGCTGCTCAGCCAGAACACGAACGACCGCAATCGCGATGTCGCCTACACGCGAGTTGAAGAGCGGTGGGACACGTGGGAAGCCGTGCGGGCCGCTCCGGTTGAAGAGATCGAGGCGGCGATCGCCCCCGGCGGAATCAGCGTCGTCAAGTCAAAGCGGATGAAGCAGATTCTCGATCGCCTTGCAACCGACCCGTTGCCCGATGGCGCAGATCCAGAAGGAAAGTGGACCCGCTCACGCGAGATCGACCTCGACTGGATGCTGCACACGCCGCTCGAGGTCTCGCGGGACTACCTCTGCACGTTGCCCGGCGTGGCTCGAAAGACTGCCGCCTGCGTCTTGCTCTTTGCCTACGGCCTGCCCGACATCCCAGTTGACACTCATGTCAGCCGGGTCGGCACGCGGCTTGGGCTCTTCCGCGAAAAGGCTGGCTTTGAGGAAATGCACGACGCGATCGTCGCCTGGACTCCGCCGGGGCTCGCACACGAAGAGCACATCAACCTCCTGCGCCACGGCCGGAGGATCTGCCACAAGCGGGCGCCGGATTGCCCGGCGTGCCCGCTTGAGACGATCTGCCCGAAGGTCGGCGTGACTACTTCATCTTGTTCAGGTTCTTGAGCCCGTAGCAGATCTATAACACTGACACGTAGATTTTATACGTCCAGCGCCTATAATGCTCCCAACTACTTGTAAATCCCCACCCCCAAGTCGTGGGCAAAAACTGGAGCAGTACAGAACATGGCTAAGACAATCGGAATCGACCTCGGAACCACCAACTCGGCCATGGCCGTGCTTGAGGGTGGAGAACCGACGGTCATCGAAAACGCGGAAGGCGGCCGCACAACTCCGTCAGTAGTCGCCTTCGCCCCAAGCGGCGAGCGACTCGTTGGCACGCTGGCAAAGCGCCAGGCCGTGACCAACCCCGAAAACACGATCTTCTCGATCAAGCGCTTCATGGGCCGCAAAGAGGCCGAGGTAAAAGAAGAGGAGTCGATGGTCCCGTACAAGGTCGTCCGCGGTGACAACGGCGACGTCCGCGTGGACATCGGTGACAAGCAGCTCACCCCTCCGGAGATCTCCGCGATGCTCCTGCAGAAGCTCAAGACCGACGCCGAGGCCTACCTTGGCGAGACGGTTGACAGCGCAGTGATCACCGTCCCTGCTTACTTCAACGACGACCAGCGCCAGGCAACCAAGGACGCCGGCAAGATCGCCGGCCTCGAGGTCAAGCGCATCATCAACGAGCCGACCGCAGCAGCGCTCGCGTACGGACTCGACAAGGAAGAGGACCAGACGATTCTCGTGTTCGACCTCGGTGGAGGCACGTTCGACGTGTCCGTCCTCGAGATCGCCGACGGCGTCTTCGAAGTCAAGTCAACCGCAGGTGACAACCACCTCGGCGGCGACAACTTCGACAAGGCGATCGTTGACTACCTCGTCGGCGAGTTCAAGAAGGACAACGCCCTCGACCTCTCGGCCGACAAGATGGCGCTCCAGCGTCTCTACGAGGCGGCCGAGAAGGCAAAGATCGAACTCTCCTCAACCCAGGAGACACAGATCAACCTGCCGTTCATCACGGCAGACGCCGCTGGCCCCAAGCACCTCGATGTTCGCCTGACGCGCTCCAAGCTCGCCGAACTCACCGGCGACCTGATCGACCGCACGGTCGGCCCGGTTCGCCAGGCACTCGACGACGCCGACGCAAAGATCGACCACGTCGTGCTCGTCGGCGGAATGACTCGCATGCCCGCTGTGCGCGAGAAGGTCAAGGAACTGACTGGCAAGGACCCCCACCAGGGAGTCAACCCCGATGAAGTGGTTGCCGTGGGCGCCGCAATTCAGGCCGGCGTGCTCGCCGGAGACGTCAAGGATGTCCTCCTGCTCGACGTGACCCCGCTGACGCTGGGCATCGAAACCAAGGGCGGCGTCATGACCAAGCTGATCGAGCGCAACACGACGATCCCGACGCGCAAGTCGGAGGTCTTCTCAACTGCAGATGACAACCAGCCGAGCGTGGAGATCCACGTGCTGCAGGGTGAGCGCGAGATGGCCAGCGGCAACAAGTCACTGGGCAAGTTCCAGCTGACCGGCATCCCGCCAGCGCCGCGAGGCATCCCGCAGATCGAAGTCGCCTTCGACATCGACGCGAATGGAATCCTCAACGTGACGGCCAAGGACCTTGGCACCGGCACCGAGCAGAAGATCGAGATCAAGTCCGGCTCTGGCCTCTCTGATGAAGAGATCGGCAAGATGGTCGCCGACGCGGCTGCCCACGCAGACGAAGATGCGCAGGCCAAAGACCTCGCCGAGGCCCGCAATGAAGGTGAGAACCTCGCGTACCAGGTCGAGAAGCAGATCAAGGACAACGGCGACAAGCTGGGCGACTCCGTCAAGGAGAGCCTCGAAGCCGGCGTCAAGGAAATCCGCGAAGCCACCCAGGGTGAGGACGTCGCTGAGATCAAGGCCAAGACGGAAGCCCTCGCAGAGACGATGAACGCCGCTGCCGAGGACCTCTACAAGGCCGCGGCCGAAGAGCAGGCGGCATCCGAGAACGGCGCATCCGCCGATGGTGGCGACGAAGGTGCTGAGACAGAAGAGGAAATTGTCGACGCGGAGGTCGTCGAGGAGGGCAAGTAAAAGGTCGCAAATTCCGGCACTTTTCGCTCGCTAAGTGACAGGCACCACATATGACCGACTCAAATGACATAATCCGCGATGGAACCGACGGCTCTGGGGAAGTACCCGCAGGACGCGGGAACCCTCTTGGCCGCACCACATCAGACGCCGCGGAAGCCGAGACCGCTGCGTCACCGGGATCAACACCGTCTGGCTCTTCGGAGCCAGACGGTTTCCCTACTTCCGAGGCTGAAGACGCCGAGATCGTCGAGGAAGAACTCGATGAACTCGCTCAGGCCGTGCTCGAACGTGACGAGTTCAAAGACCTGGCGCTTCGCGCCAAAGCCGACTTCGAGAACTACCGCAAGCGGGCCGACAAGCGCGTCGCCGAGACACGTGGCGTTGCGGTTGCCGGCGTGATCCGCGAGCTGCTTCCGGTGGTTGACAACCTCGACCGTGCGGTCGAGGCCGCTGGCGCAGTCGCCGATGGCGATGCATTCGCGGAAGGCGTGCGACTCGTCCACGCGGACCTCCACTCAGTACTCGATCGACTCGGGCTGACCCAGCAAGACCCGACGGGCCAGCAGTTCGACCCGAACTTTCATCAGGCCATCTCCCAGGCACCCGCAACCGACACTCTGCCCGCGGGCACGATCGTCGAGACAGTCCAGAAGGGTTTCCTCCTGGGCGAGGTCGTGGTTCGCCCGGCCAGCGTCGTGGTGGCGGCGTAAGGCCGGCAGATGCCAGTTACTGATCCATACAAAGTGCTCGGCGTTGCCAAGAACGCCAGCGAGGGCGAGATCAAGAAGGCCTATCGCACGCTTGCGCGCAAGTGGCACCCGGATCAGAACACCGACAACGCGAAGGCCGAGGAGAAGTTCAAGGAAGTCCAGGAGGCGTATGACGTCGTCGGCGACCCGAAGAAGCGCAAAGAATTCGACCGCGGCGGATTCAACATTCCGTTCACCGGCCAGAGCGCGCCGAACCCGTTCGGCGGGGGTGGCGTCAAGTTCGAGAACATCGGCGACCTCTTCGGAGGGGTGAGCGGCATGTTCGGCGGTCGTGGTGGCGGTCGCCAGCGCGTCGAGCGCGGCCGCGACCTCGAGGCCAACGTCGCAATCGGATTCGACCAGTCGATCAACGGCACCGAGGTCTCAGTGTCGGTTCCGCGGCGCGAGACGTGCGACAGCTGTCACGGCACCGGCGCAGCTCCGGGCACCAGCCCGAAGACCTGTCCGCGCTGTAAGGGCGCTGGCGTCGAATCCGTCGGCCAAGGCATGTTCTCGATGAGCCAGCCGTGCTCGCAGTGCCATGGCAAGGGCTCGATCGTTGAGACGCCCTGCCCCATCTGCCGCGGCGAAGGGACGGTCGTCAAAACACGCAAGTACCGCGTGAAGATTCCAGCCGGGGTTCGCAACGGCGCACGCATTCGCGTGGCGGGCAAGGGCGAGAGCGGCGAGAACGGCGGCGCACCTGGAGACCTCTTCGTGGTCGTGAACGTGAGCGACTCGCCGATCTTCACGCGCAAGGGCGACCACCTCGAGGTCAGCGTGCCCGTCACCGTGACCGAGGCGATCCGTGGCGCGACGATCGAAGTCCCGACGCTCTCAGGGATCAAGCAGATCAAGGTCCCGGCAGGAACAAAGCCCGGCACTGTGATTCGCCTGAAGGGCGAAGGACCCGCGCACGCCAAGGGCTCGGGAAACGGTGACCTGCGTTACCGGATCGAGGTCCAGATCCCCAACGCGAACGAGCTTTCGAAGGAACAACAGGACGCAGTGGACGACCTCGCCACGGTGATCACCAACAACCCTCGCGAGGAACTGCTCGCACGGGCGAGGCGGTGAGCTGAGTGGGTGAACAAAGCCAAGGGCTCTACATGATCTCGGTCGCCGCATCACTGGCGGGCGTCCACCCCCAGACCCTGCGCATCTACGAAGAGCGCCGCCTGATCCAGCCAACGAGAACGCCCAAGGGCACGCGGCTCTACAGCGACGAGAACGTCGAGACGTTGCGCCGCATCCAGGAGCTGACAGACGAGGGCATGAACCTCGCCGGCGTCCAGCGGGTCTTCGAGCTGGAGGCGCAGCTGGCGCGCATGGCTCGCCGGATCCGATCGCTCGAAACGCAGCTTGAACAGACCCGCGCAGAGGCGATCGCAGAGATCAAACGCGTACGCCGCGAAGGTCGCGCCGAGCTCGTCCGCTACCAGGCCCCCCAGCCGGTGCGCATCCCTATCAAGAGAGAAGATTCAGAAGAGAAGGAGGCCTGAAGATGAGGCCAGATCGATTCACAATCAAGTCCCAGGAAGCGATCGAGGCAGCCCAGCGCTCTGCCGAGTCGCGGCGCCATCCGCAGGTCACCCCCGTCCACCTGTTGCTCGCCCTGCTCGACCAGGACGGCGGCATCGTGCTGCCGGTCCTGCACAAGCTCGGCACCGACAGCAGCTCTGTTGTTGATCGCGTAGTGCGCGACGTTGACGACCTGCCCACGCTCGAGGGCACAGCCGGCCCGCAGCCGACGCCGTCGAACGAACTCGTCGCCGTTCTGCGCAAGGCCGAGGACGAGGCACGCGACCTCTCCGACGAATACATCAGCGTCGAGCACCTGCTGCTCGCTCTGAGTTCCGTCCCGGGCCAGAATGCCGGCGAGGCCTTGAAGACTTTCGGCGCCGATCACGACTCGATCGTGGACGCTCTGAAGCAGGTCCGAGGATCACACCGCGTGACCGACCAGAACCCAGAAGAGAAGTACCAAGCACTTGAGAAGTACGGCATCGACCTGACTCAGGCCGCACGTGCCGGAAAGCTCGATCCCGTGATCGGTCGCGACGACGAGATCCGCCGAGTGATCCAGGTGCTCAGCCGCCGCACCAAGAACAACCCGGTGCTGATCGGCGAACCCGGAGTCGGCAAGACCGCGATCGCCGAGGGTCTCGCCCAGCGAATCATCTCCGAAGACGTGCCCGAGTCCTTGAAGGATCGTCGCGTGGTGTCACTCGACATCGGCGCGATCATCGCCGGCGCGAAGTACCGCGGCGAGTTCGAGGACCGGCTCAAAGCAGTACTGAAGGAAGTCCAGGAAGCCGAAGGCACCGTGATCCTCTTCATGGACGAGCTGCACACGATCGTCGGCGCCGGTGGCGCTGAGGGCGCAGTTGACGCAGCGAACCTTTTGAAGCCGATGCTCGCTCGCGGCGAGCTGCGCGCAGTTGGCGCGACCACGCTCGACGAGTACCGCAAGCACATCGAGAAGGACGCGGCACTTGAGCGTCGTTTCCAGCCTGTGCATGTCGGAGAGCCGAGCGTCGAGGACACGATCGCGATTCTGCGTGGGCTCAAGAGCAAGTACGAGGCGCACCACGGAGTGGACATCCAGGACGGCGCGATCATCGCCGCCGCCACTTTGTCTCACCGCTACATCGCCGATCGCTTTCTGCCCGACAAGGCGATCGACCTGATCGACGAGGCGACTTCGCGGCTGGCGATCGAGCTCGATTCCCAGCCGACCGAGATCGACGAGATCCGCCGCCGAATCCTTCAGCTCGAGATCGAGGAAGAGTCACTGAAGAAGGAATCCGACGATGCCTCAACCAAGCGCCTCGATGCGTTGCGCGTTGAGTTGGCTGACCTGCGCGAGCAGGACAACGCGATGACCGCGCACTGGCAGCTCGAGAAGGATGCCTTCGACGCGATCGGAACGATCAAGCGCGAGCTCGACGAGGCCCACGGCGAAATCGAAAAGGCCAACCGCGATTCTGACCTCGGACGCGCCGCCGAACTTCAGTACGGAACGATCCCCGAGCTCGAGGCCAAGCTTGCCGAGCAGGAGAACAAGGTCAAGGAGCAGCAGGGCAACACTCGCTTCTTCAAGGACCACGTGGACGAAGAGGACATCGCCGAGATCGTCGCCAAGTGGACCGGCATCCCGGTCACGCGAATGCTGGAAGGCGAGATCTCCAAGCTCGTGCACATGGAGGACCGCCTCCACGACCGAGTGATCGGTCAGGACGAGGCAATCAGCGCCGTCGCAAACGCGCTGCGTCGTTCGCGCGCCGGGCTACAAGATCCCGATCGCCCGATCGGCAGCTTCCTCTTCCTCGGACCGACCGGTGTGGGCAAGACAGAGCTCGCCCGCGCCCTCGCAGAATTCATGTTCGACTCCGAGCAGGCGATGGTTCGCCTGGACATGTCCGAGTACATGGAGAAGCACACAGTCGCTCGCCTGGTCGGTGCGCCTCCGGGATACATCGGGTACGAAGAGGGCGGCCAGCTCACCGAAGCTGTGCGCCGTCGGCCGTACTCGGTGATTCTGCTTGACGAGATTGAGAAGGCGCACCCTGACGTGTTCAACGCGCTGCTTCAGGTGCTCGACGATGGTCGCCTGACCGACGGCCAGGGTCGCACGGTTGACTTCAAGAACACCGTGCTGATCATGACTTCGAACGTCGGCTCGCAGTACATCGTTGACGTCGAGGCCCAGGCCAAGGAAGCCGGCAAGTCGGTCGAGGAGGCCGAGGTGAAGGTCCGCGAGCTCGTCGAAGGCGCGCTGCGCGACACCTTCAAGCCAGAGTTCTTGAACCGCATCGACGACACGGTGATCTTCAGTCGCCTCTCCAAGGAGCAGCTGACCAAGATCGTCGAGATCCAGGTCGATCTGCTTGTCGGTCGCGCGCGCGAGCACGGCATCGAGGTTGAGTTGACCGACGACGCCAAGCAACTGCTTGCCGATGTCGGCTACGACCCGACCTACGGCGCGCGGCCATTGAAGCGCGTGATTCAGAAGCGCTTGATCGACAAGCTCGCGATTGCGATGCTCGAGGCCGAGTTTGCCGACGGCGACACCGTTCGCGTGGATGCTGCCGATGGCGAGCTGTTGCTCACCAAGGCAACGGCCAAGTCAAGTGCCCAGGCATAGGTAAGCGACATCTACTCCATGCTCCCGTCTCGCAGACGAGAGCATGGAGTGAATCGCCTTTACAGAGGCGTTCCAAAGTTGGTTCAGAGAAATTTGCTTTGGGTCTTGTAGTGCAACGCGCGTGTCGGTTGGATGGCGCGTATGGCTTATCGCTACACGCGCGATCGGGAACTGCCGGGCGCCTATCACTCCTTTCTCAGGGGCCTGAACGGCATGACGATCTTCCGAGATGACGACGACCGACGGACTTTTGAGTGGATGATCCAACGGCACTTGTCGATCGTGCCGAACAAGGACCTGCGCGGACGCGAGTACGTATCGCTGCGAAGCGAAGTTCGGCTTGTCGCTCGAAACGTGATGACCACGCACTTCCATCTGGTGCTCTGGCAGCGAGTCGCAGGCGGGATTGACCGGTTGATGCGGCGGGTGCTCGCGGCGTACGTCCGCTATTTCCACCGGAAGTACGGAACGACTGGCCCTCTGTTCGCCGGCGAATACCGAGCCCGACGCCTCGACGGCCCAAAGACGTTCATGTGGCGGGTCGGCTATGTGCACGACAACCACAAACGACTCGGTGTGGACTATGAGTTCTCGACTCACGGTCTCTACTTGAAGCCGGACGACGCACCAAGCTGGCTTGAGGTGGGACCGACACTGAAGATCTTCGGCGGACTCGACGGCTACCTCGACTACATGCGAAAACGCGCCGAACGCAACGCGTTGGACGAAGAGCTTCGAGTCGACTCCCCTTGGTGAAGGAGTATCCACTCCATGGTCCCGTCGCCGAGACGAGAGCGTGGAGCAAAATCCGCTGTCGCTAGGCGATGCCAAAAAACGGCCCCCCGATCATCACGATCGAGGGGCCGAATCCAGCTTTAAAGGAAAGCGCTGCGCAGGCCGCCAGGATCAACGACGGCTACGAGGGTTGCTAGTGAAGACAAGGCAAGCAGCACGCGAAACGTACGCAGGCCTAGTGCGGAGTTGTTCTCCATCACTGGCTCCTTCTATGTGTGGGGCTCCGTTGCGGGCTTTTGCCGAGCCGCTGAACTCAATCCAATACTGAGCTCCGGATCCGAACCGACTGGGTTTGATCCTCCAGATCGCGTCTCACACTACCGAGATCTGAAGGATCCGTCCTTGACAATTTTGGGGCTACGGGTTGACGTAGACCTGCGTGAAGGAAGCGCCCGGCATTGTTGATGTGCCGATGTAGCTGCCCTTCAGCGTCACGGTCGCCGAACCCATGCTCTTCGTGATCGAGCGCTCCTTGAAGCGCGTGGTGCACTTGGTCGAGCCGCTCGGCTTGAGACGCTGCTTGAGCTTCTTGGTCACCGTCACGCCGTCCTGGACGATCGTGACCGTCAGCTGCGCATTGGTCCTGCACTGATCAGAGATCTTTCCTGCGCGCGGCGGCGAGGCCACGAACGTCGCCTGGAAGTTCGAGTGGCCCGCGACCTTGGTCAGGAGGACCGAGGCGTAACGCACTCCGCCGATCGGCTGCACCTTCACTGGGCTGGCGCTGCTGGTGTTGCCGCCGTTGCCGAGCTGGCCCTTGGTACCACGACCCCAGCAGTAGATCTCGTTGTTGTCGAGTCGCGCACAGGTGTGGTACCCGCCGGCGCTTATTTCACTGGCAGGTCGGCTCAGACCGATCACGCTGACCGGCTTGGACGAGGTCGTCGTATTTCCGTTGCCGAGCTGGCCGAATTCGTTCGACCCCCAGCACTTGACTCCGCCGCCCGCAACAAGCGCGCAGGTGTGCGAAACGCCGGTGCTGACCTGACGGGCGTCGCCGCCAAGTCCGGCAACGTCAACCGCACCCTTGAAGGGCGCGACCGTGCCATCGCCGAGTTGGCCGTAGCTGTTGGCTCCCCAGCAGGAGACTGCGCCGCCCGAGTGGATGCCACAGCTGTGATCGGCCATCGACGCGAGCTGCGTGATGTTGTTCGGGAGGCCCGGTACGTCAACCGGAACGCTGGAAGACGGAACCGCGTTTGTCGGCGTGCCGAGCTGGCGGAAGTTGTTCACGCCCCAGCATTTGACGTTGTTGTTGTCCATCAACGCACAGCTGTGATTCGCGCCAGAGACGACACGCGTGGCACGGGTTGCCTCGTTGGCCGCGGTGATTCCTGCGACCTGCGTCGCGGTGCTCGAATTGGCATTGGTGCCGTTTCCGAGCTGACCGAGGTTGTTGGCGCCTTGGCACTTGACCGTGGAGTTGTTGTCACGGAAACAGAAGTGGCTGGCGCCGGTCGCCTGATTCGACGGCGTGAGCCACGGGGCGATCAGCGAAGCGGCACTTTGCGCGCTTCTGGCGAAGCCACCGTTGTTGGCCGCGCCAAGCGCACCGGAGCTGTTCTTGCCCCAGCAGCTGATACTGCCGGTCACGAGCAGTGAGCAGGCAGAGCTGTAGCCGTTGGACACGCCCACAGGCACGGCCTTGAGGCCCTTGACCGGATACGGACGTGTGCCGTAGCTGAACTTGGCGTTGCTGCCCTGGCCGAGCTGGGTCGAGCTGTTGGATCCCCAGCAGTAAAGACGTTGGTTGGAGTTGATCGCGCAGGTGCTGTAGACGCCTGCGGAAAGCTTGGGATTGGGAATGTCTGCCGACGAGCGCTGGGCGCTGATGGCGAAAAGTACGACGAATGCGGTTGCAATCACGGCGAAGCGGAGTGCGCGTGATTGAAAAGTCTGAGCTGCGAGCTGCATCTGGATTGATACCCCCTCTTGGATCGGTCCAGATTGATTTCTGAGAACGTGTTCTGTCTAGGGAACCCTCGCAGGCTCCCTATGTTGCGCATACCCGCTTGCGCGATAGATTTCTCATACCAACCTTTGACTCTCGGGAGACGCGATGCCGACCTACATCATGTACAGCAAGTTGACCACCGAAGGTGTGCGCACGATCAAGGAGAATCCGAGGCGGATTCTCGAGGTCAACGATGAGGTCAAGCCGCTGGGCATTGAGGTCATCGCACAGTACGCATCACTCGGTCCGCACCACTTCATCAGCATCGTCACTGCGCCGAACGAGCAGGCAATTGCTCGCGCCGCGATCGAGCTCGGCTCACGTGGCACGGCGACCTACGAGATCGTTCCGGCGATCGAAGTCGAAAAGCTGATCGAGTCCTTCTGAGCCGAAGGCGAAGCGGAGACACTGCGATGAAGGTTCTCGTCGTCGGTTCGGGCGGGCGCGAGCATGCGATCGTTCGTGCTCTTGCGCGCACCTGGTCAGGCGATGAACCGCTTGAACTGCTCTGCGCGCCGGGTAACCCCGGCATCGAGGCCGACGCTCGCTGCGTTCCCAAAGTAGGCGGCGAAGATGTCCCGGCGCTGGTTGAACTAGCAGCCGCCGAAGCTGTCGACCTGGTCGTCGTAGGTCCAGAGGTTCCGCTTGTTGCTGGATTGGTCGACGCGCTCGCCGCGAAGGGCATCAAGGCATTTGGCCCATCGGCAGCCGCCGCGCAACTCGAGGGATCGAAGATCTTCTGCAAGGAAGTACTCGTTGCCTCTGGCGTGCCAACGGCTGGCTACTCAGTTCTTCGCACGCGTGAAGAAGCCCTCGCGGCTGCTGCCGAGACCAGCTACCCCGCGGTCTTCAAGAGCGATGGCCTGGCCGCAGGCAAGGGCGTGATCATCTGCGCCGACGAGACCGAGGCAAAGGCCGCGATCGACGAGTACTTCACCGAGAAGCGCTTCGGCGAGACCGACATCATCATCGAGGAGTTCCTCGATGGCGTCGAGATCTCACTGCTCGCGATCTGCGACGGCGAACGCGCCTATTCACTCGTGCCAGCGCGTGACTTCAAGCGCATCTTCGACGGTGACCAGGGGCCCAACACCGGCGGGATGGGCGCCTTCTCGCCGGTCCCGGAACTGCCGCTCACGCAGATCGACGAGATCTCTGCTCAGGTGCACCAACCGATCGTCGATGAGATGAAACGTCGTGGCGCCGCCTTCCATGGGATCCTCTACGCAGGATTGATGCTCACCGCGGATGGAGTGAAGGTGCTCGAATACAACACGCGCTTCGGCGATCCAGAGACCCAGGCGCTGCTTCCGCGCATCACCAGCGACCTCGCGGACCTGATGCTCGCGAGCATCGAGCCCGGCGGACTTGCCGGCAAGCAAATAAACTTCAGCGAGCAGCGTTCGGTCACTCTAACGCTGGCCTCGGCCGGTTACCCCGAGAGCTCGAGCAAGGGCGACGTGATCAAAGGGCTTGACGAGGTTTCTCCGGCCGTCGAGGTCACGCACGCGGGAACTGCGCGCAACGCCGACGGCGCGATCGTCACTGCCGGCGGCCGCGTGATCAACGTGACTGCCCTTGGCGATTCCGTTCCGCGAGCGCGGGAGGCCGCTTACGCGGGGGCGGCACTGATCGACTTTGTCGGCAAGCAGCAGCGCAGCGACATCGCCGCAGGGATCGACCTTTAGATGCCGCGCCGCAGATTCAAGCCGCAGCGATCCAACCCGCCGGTGCGTCAGCGCCCGAGCGTCGGTCGCGCGCCGATCATCGATCCGACCGACGGAACCACCGAACCATCCGGCGCGGCTGGCGTCATGATTCCCGAGTCGCAGACCGAACTCGAAGAGATTGAGATTCTCGAAGGCCCGCTGGTCGCGGTGGTGATGGGCGCGGAGAGCGACCGCGTCGTGATGGTGGAGGCCTGCGAAGAGCTGCAGGCCCGCGGTATTTCATTTGAGGAGACGGTCGTGTCTGCGCATCGCGACCCGGAGCAGGTCCGCGAGTACGCCCGCGGCGCGCGAGCACGCGGCATCAAGGTGATCATCGCTGGGGCTGGCATGTCGGCAGCGCTTCCAGGATCGATCGCGGCATACACCGATCTTCCTGTGATCGGCGTGCCGATCCGCAGCGAGAACGGCGTCAGCGGCGGGCTCGACGCACTGCTTTCGATCGCTCAGGCGCCAGCCGGTGTGCCAGTCGCCTGCGTGGCGATCAACGGTGCTCAGAACGCGGCGATTCTGGCGTCTCGGATCCTCTTCGCCTAGCTCGGCTGAGCGCCACGTAGGCCAGCGAAAGCACGATCGCGAAGACCGTGATTGCGAGGATGTTGATCGCCACTTTGCCATAGCCCTTGGCGATCACGTCGATGAATGGGTACGGGTACCAATCCGCGATCGCGCCGCGAACAAGGGTGTAGACAATCCACAGCAGGGGCCAGATCAGCGTGCGCGGCACATCGCTGAGCGTCATCGCAGGCCACGGTCCCGCCGCGATCCACGCAATCACCGTGAGCGGCGGAGCTATGTAGTGGAGCATGTAGCTCGCGACCTGCGCGAGACCTTCGTTCTTGATGTCGCCAGCGAGGATCGTCATATAGACGATTCCAGTGACCGTGATTCCGACCAGCGAGGCAAGTCTCAGCGCTCGCCACCAGGGATCATCGACGGGCTTGCCCTTGACAACAGCAAGTGCGGCGAGCACGACCACCAAGTTGCTTTGGATCGTGAAGTAACTGACGAACCGGGTCATCCGCGTCAGCAGATTCGGATCGTCCGGCGCAGGATCGGGATCGAAGATCGTCAGGCCCAGCCGCAACAGAAGCGCCGTGCCGACGAACACAGCGACGAAGAGTTGCACTCGCTTTGCGGTGGTCGATGCGGCCATCCGCTTTCCCTTCGACGCGCCGCATAGGATCTCCCCCGTGATCGATCGTTATACACGTGACGCCATTGGTGCCGTCTGGAGTGAACAGGCGAAGTTCGACAGCTGGCTCCTGGTTGAGCTTGCCGTCTGCGACGCGCTGTTTGACGCCGACGTGATCCCGGCGGCGGACCTCGTGGCGATCAAGGACCACGCGAAGTTCACGGTCTCTGCCGTGAAGGAGCGTGAGGAGATCACCAACCACGACGTCGCCGCGTTCGTTGACGTGATCAGCGCCGACGTCGGTGAAGCCGGTCGTTGGATCCACTACGGCCTGACCAGTAGCGACGTGCTCGACACCGCGCTTGGCATCCAGATAGCGAAGGCCGGCGAGATTCTCGTTGCCGGAGCGCGCGAGTACGCCGACGCACTGGCACGTCGAGCCAAGGAATTTGAAGATGCGACCGCCGTGGGCCGAACGCACGGGGTCCACGCCGAGCCCACGACCTTCGGCGTGAAGCTCGCGGGATTTGCCTTCGAGGCCCGCCGCAACCTGGGGCGCCTCGAACGCGCATTTGAGCAGTGCCGCGTCGGCGCTCTCTCTGGTGCCGTCGGCACCTACAGCGCAAATGGTCCCGACATCGAAGAGGCCGTCCTGACCAAGCTAGGGCTTGAGCGCGAGCCGGTCTCCACGCAGGTCGTCGCGCGCGATCGCCATGCAGAGCTGTTGAGTGCGATCGCGATCGCCGGCGCGGGGCTCGAGCGCTTCTCAACCGAGATTCGCGCGCTGCAAAAGACCGAAGTACGCGAGGTCGAGGAGCCGTTCGCCTCCGGTATGCAAAAAGGCAGCAGCGCGATGCCGCACAAGCGCAACCCGATCACCAACGAGCGCATCACCGGCCTGGCCCGCGTGCTGCGCGGCAATGCCAACGCAGCGATCGAGAATGTCGCGCTCTGGCACGAACGCGACATCACGCACAGCTCGGTCGAGCGCATCATCCTCCCGGACTCCACGATTCTTCTCGACTACATGCAGTCACTCGCGATCAAGGTCGTAAACGGCATGACCGTCCACACGGACCGCATGCTCAGCAACCTCGAAGTCACGCACGGCGCGCTCTTCAGCCAACGCGCGCTGCTTGCGCTTGTCAACGCCGGGCTCACCCGCGACGAGTCATACCGGATCGTCCAGCAGGGTGCCCAGGAGGCATGGGACACCGGCGTCAACTTCCGCGATCTTCTTGCGGCGGAAACCGAGCGTCAAGGAATCAAGGTCGACATCGACGCGATCTTCGATCCGTCCGCGTATACGAAGCACGCACGCGCGATCGTCGCACGGCTCGACCAGTAGCGGTCAGCGGAGGCTCGCGATATCCGCGAATCGCGGAAGCACTATTTCGTCAGCGATCCCGTCGCTCCCGGCCTGTGCGATCGCCCCGACGACGCCGACTTCGAACTGCTTGCTTCGCTTCAAGCCCAAGATCGATGCCGCCACGAATTCCCGGATGTCCTGACGCGACGTTCGCAACTCTTCGACCAGCTGCGGGCGACCCCGCACGATGCTCACCAGATCATCGAAATCCTTGCTCGAGTAGAAGTCATTGTTTCCCCGAGTCCCGAACGCATCGAGCTTCATTGCCACCCAGAGCTCGGGCCGAACGATCCGAACAGTTCCGACGCGCCCGATTTCAAACTCAGCTGACATCCCATCGCGATGGGCGAGATGGACCCATTTTCCGTTGAATCCAAGGATTGACTGCTCTGAGGGCATGACGTCGACGATCAGATCACTGTCCGGCACCCGCCACCTGCACAGCACGGCGGACTCGTTGTCCTCCCGCAGTCCCTGCGAACGCAATCGCCTACCAAATGCGTCGTATTTCGCCTTCGTCGCTACATCGATCACGCAGTCTGTGTCATCAGTCGCTCGAAGCGGAAGCACCTCGGACTCGGTGATCCAGGCCGGCAACACAGCAGCGCCTACGAACACGACCTCATCGACGAGCGGTCCCAGGGCATTTGCCGCCAGCTCGACGAGCGGAAGTTCTACGCGACGGCCCATTGAGCTCCGCCCACAATTTCTCGAACAAGCTGATCAGCGACCTCTCGCTCGCGTGCGCCGCCGATTCGAGAAGCGTCCACGGCTCGCATGAGTTCTCCGAGCTCTGGCCTTGCGCGTGCGACGTCAGGCACTCTCGGGTCCAGCGGCTCCAGGTACAAACCGTGGACTCGCCCTCGGGGGTCGGGCCAAACGACCGGCAAGTCCTTTCCGACGCTGCGAATCCGCGACGCGAGGAGCCCCCCGTACCAAGCCGTCGGCGTCCCACCACCTTGGCCCAGGTACTTTGGAGGAACCAGGAATCTCGCACCCGTCGTCATTAGATCCATGGCGAGCGACTCAACGACTGCGCCTCGTCGTGGCAAGTACAGGCCGGCTTCAGACAGTCGCGCCACTGAGCGCTGAACGCCGGCGTGAGGTATTCCCAAATCCTCTGAAATCGATCGGATCGTCCTCCGTTCACGAGAGGGATCGATGCTTAGTGCGGCAAGCACGAAAATGTCGCGTCCATTGAGCATGGTTCCAATATATCGTATATCGATATTCGATACAGCAACGTGAATTCTGCAAGACCACCCGCTCACAATCCTTTCCGCCATTAGGATCAAGCGATGCCAAATGCGTCGCGTCAAGCAATCGTCCTTCTCGCCGACGGCGCTCGCGCTGACGTCTTCGAACGCATGCTCAATGCGGGCGAGCTACCTGAGATCCAACGGCACGTCGTTGATCGCGGTGGACATCGCACGGCGACCAGCACCTTCACCAGCACGACGATCCCGGCGCACCTGCCGTTTCTGACCGGACGCTTCGCCGGCAGCGCCGACGTGCCCGGCTACCGATGGTTCGATCGACGAAAGCAGCCGCGCCATGGGCCATTGGGTCCCTGGAGCTTTCGCAGCTACAACGGCTTTGAGTCGATGCTTGTAGATCGCGACATCGCCGACGACGTGCCGACACTCTTCGAACTCGCGCCCGGCTCGCAGAACATCTTCGGAGCGATCACGCGTGGGCTGACCCGCGGCGGGAACGTCGCGGCGACGCGCAAGAACCTCCTATGGCTGAAGGCGCACTTTTTCGAGGACTACGAGATCGCCGACAGCGCCGCTCGCAAGATGCTCGCCGCGTCACTGGACAAACTTGTGCCGTTCCGCTTCGTCGTAATGCCGGGGATCGACTGGAACAGCCACTACGACGATCCCTTCGGCGAAGGCGCCTATGAGGCCTACCGCCGGGTCGATCGCACGGTTGGAGAAGTGGCAAGGAAGCTCGAACGACTCGGTCGCTATGAGAAGACCTTGCTGGCAGTCGTAAGCGACCACGGGCACGAGCAGGTTCGCGAGCACTTCGATCTCGGCCCGCGAATGCAAGGCGACCTTGGGCTCAAAGTCGCATTTCACTCGATGAAGGCCTGGCGCATGAAGCCCGATGCGCTCTGCGCAATCAGTGGCAACGCGATGGCCCATATCTACCTCAACACCGTCGTGCCGACGCTCTCCGAATGGCTGCTCGCCGAGCCGGCCGTTGACATCATCGCCTCGCGCGAACCAGATCGATCGATTCTCGTCGAAAGCCGCCGCGGTCGTGCCGAGCTCGCCGAAGTGCCCGGCGGCCTGACCTACCGGCCCATAGACGGTGATCCCTTCGGCTACGACGTGCTCCCTCGCGAGCTCGATTTCGAGACCGCGCTCACAGCAACCGCCGACAGCGAATACCCCGACGGCCTGCTGCAGCTCGCGCAGATCTTCCGCTCCCCCCGCAGTGGCGATGTTGTCGTGAGCGCCGCGCCGGGCTACGACCTACGAGAGCAGTACGAACGCCCTCAACACCGATCATCTCATGGCGCGTTGCACGCTGCGCACATGAACGTCCCGCTCGCGATCAGTCTCCCTGTTGTGGACGGACCGGCACGCACGGCTGACGTCTTCAGCATGGTGCTCGAGCACCTCCAGATCGCAGAGCCGGCAGGAGTTGACGGCCGCTCGCGATTGATCGGCGCAGCTCAGCCGTCGGCAGAGCCAGCGCTCGCGACCCGCGAACGTCGGTTCAACTCAAATACTCCATAGATCGAGTACGCCGCTGCCGCGACGATCGCGGTTGCCAGAAGGACCAGTCCTGCCGAGGCCGTCACCGCGACAGCGTCGTCCGCGAACAGCGCCGCCGACGCGGCGATCGAAGATGGCCCCGGTCCAATCGGCAGGGCATTGAAGACCGTCGTCAGGAGGAACGCCAGGAGCGCATCCGACATCGACGGATTGAGCCCGAGCGCCTTGAAGGCGATGTAGTAGCGGATCGGCTGCAGCGTGAGCACGACCGCCAGGATCGCTGCCAACTTGTAGCGCTCGCCGGAGTTTTGCAGCACGCGCGCGGTCTGCGCGAACTCGCGGTCCTTGTAGCGGATGAAGACCCAGCGAACGATCAGCAGAAGCAGGCCGACCGCCGCAGTGAAGACGAATATCCACCACCACTCGAGCGACGAAGTGAGGACCGCCGCGATGATCAGGCCGATCGTGATCACGGCCTCGACGAGCAGCATCAAACCGTCTGCGGTGAACATCTGACCGATCGTCGGCGTCGGCGTGGAGTCGGGTTTGGCTGCGCGAGGCGCGTCGTAGCGCTTGGCCAACCAGATGCGCACCCAGGCGCCGATGTAAGTCGGAACAACGCTGTCGGCGAGGAACCTGAGCGAACTGGAACTGTGCAGCAGGCTCCTCTCGATCGGCGCGCCGGCCGCGTCGATGCAGCGACCCCAGGCCTCGGCCCGAAGGAGCAGGGCGATCAGATGCAGCCCGACCAGCGCCGCTGCCGCCCTGATCGAAATCAGCTTCCACGCCTCGCCGATCTCAGCGAAGTGCGGCCAGAGCAGGGCGATCAGGACTACGATCGCGATCAATGGACCCAGGATCCCGCGCACGATCTCTGACCGCGTGAGCTTGCGCTCCATTTCCACCACGCCATTCACGATCCGGTGACCGTATCCCGGACGCGGCGCGACCCATTCAAAACCAATAGTCTGGCTCCGGGATGGGAGCGGCGGCAGAGTTTGACTACATCGTGGTTGGCGCCGGGTCGGCCGGCTGCGTCGTTGCCTCTCGGCTGAGCGAAGACCCGAGCTGCGAAGTGCTTTTGCTGGAGGCCGGCGGCAAAGCAAAGCATCCGAATATCGCGATCCCTGCGGCCTTCTCGGATCTGTTCGAGACCAAGTTCGATTGGGCTTACTACTCGGAACCCGAAGAGGGACAGCAGGGGCGAGAGATCTTCCTACCACGAGGCAAGGGCCTCGGGGGCAGCAGTTCGATCAACGCGATGGTTTATCTGCGCGGGAACGATCAGGACTTCGAGGACTGGGTGGAGCTCGGAGCCACTGGATGGTCGGCCGCCGAAGTGCTTCCGTACTTCAAGCGTTCCGAGCACAACGAGCAGTTCGAAGGCGATTTCCACGGCAACGATGGGCCGATGAATGTGACGTTCCGCTACACCGACGCGATCACGAAACGATTGCTCGCCGGCGCCGTGGCCGTCGGCCACGACCACGTCGTGGATTTCAACAGCGAAACGCAGGAAGGTGCCGGAATCCTGCAGGCAACCCAGCAGAACGGTCGCCGCGTCAGCGTCGCCGACGCATTCATTCGACCGCACATCGGAAAGCGCAAGAACCTCACGGTCATCACCGGCGCCCTGGTGAATCGCCTCGTCGTCAGAAACGGCGCGGCAACCGGCGTGGAGTATTCAGTGGGCCGGAGGGTGAAAACCGCCGAGGCCAGCAGTGAAGTGATCCTGAGCGGCGGCGCCTACGCCACGCCGCAGATTCTCCAGCTCTCCGGCATTGGCGACCCAGGACATCTGAAGTCGATCGGAGTCGATGTCACCGCAGATCTTTCCGGCGTCGGCCAGAACCTGATCGACCATCCATGCGCCCCGGTCAGTTGGGAGCTGACCGATTCGGACAGCGGCGTCGGGCTCTCCGATGCAAAGAAGGCGCGCTACCTCGCCGAATGGCTGCTGCGAAGGAGCGGCAAGCTGACGAGCAACATCATGGAGGGCAATGTCCTGATGCGCTCTGACGCCTCCCAGCCCGCGCCCGACCTGCAGATGCCGCTCGCGCCCGTTTTCTTCTCTGACCACGGGCGCGTCGAGAACGATTGCCCCGCCGCGACGATGGGACCCGTACTGCTGCAGCCCGAGAGTCGCGGCAGCGTGCTCGCCCGAAGCAACGATCCGTCGCGGCTCGCCGCGGTCAAGCTCAATTTCTATGACGATCCGAGCGACATGCGCCGGATGATCGTCGGGATGCGTGCGTCGATTGAAATCGTCGAGGCGAGCGGTTTTGGTTCGGCGCTGGGGAAGATCGCGCAGGCGCCCGAGGGGCTTGAGTCCGACCACGAAATCGAACACTTCATTCGCGCTCATGGCGAGCACCTGTACCACCCGGTCGGCACGGCGCGAATCGGCCCGCCCGGCGACGGCGTGGTCGACCCGGAGCTGCGCGTCCACGGCGTCGAGCGCCTGCGTGTCGCCGACGCCTCCGTGATGCCCAAGATCGTGCGCGCCAACACCAACGCCGCGACGATCATGATCGGCGAGCGGGCCGCCGACTTCATTCGCGCCGCATAGCGACCCGCGAACCGCAAAGCCCGGTATAGCCTGCGCCAATGCATGCGCGACAGCGACGGAGCGATGAAGCAGTGGCCGAAATTCTGCTTGACGAGCTCGCGACCGTTCGCGCGAATATCGATGGCGCGATCGACGGCCAGGACGCCGCCGCCCTTCACGCGCTTCGCGTCTCGATCCGCCGCTCGCGCACGCTGCTCAAAGGAATGCATGGCGTCTTCGCGCCAGCCGACCAGGAACGCTTCGCCGCCGAATTCAAGGAACTTCAGGGAATCACCGGACCGGTGCGCGACAGCGACGTATTGCTCGAAGAGCTCGAGGCCTTCGCGATCGAGCGCCCACACTTCCCGCGTGAGGCCGCAGCGCTCCGGCGGGAACTGCTGCGAAGGCGCCGCTCGGCCCGCAACAAGCTCAAGCGTCGACTCACCTCCAAGCGCTTTGCGGACCTGCTCGATGCGTGGCAGGAGACCCTCGAGTCACTTCCCTCGATGGACGAAGCCGAGCGACCCGACGCCGCAATTCCGATCGGCGAGCTCGCCGGTGCGCGAATCCTCGCCGATCACAAAAGGTTCTTGAAGCTCGGTAGGGTCGCGATCCGGAGTGGCGACCCCGCGACGGTTCACCACGCGCGCAAGCGCGGAAAAGCGCTTCGCTACGACCTCGAATTCTTCGGCAACTTCGGCGACAGGAAGGTGGCGGCGCGACTGATCCGCCAACTCAAAGCTGCACAGGATGAACTCGGCGCCTACCAGGACACCGTGGCCCGCGAAGCCGAGCTTCGTAGAGCGGTGCAGGCAGCGGACACGGTCATGGTGGCAACTTCGGCCGGAGCGCTTATCGAGCGGGCGCTCATCCGGCGTGGTGATCGACTCGATCGATTCGCCGATCGCTATTCGAAGCTCTGCGGAAAGAAGCAACGCGCGAAGGTCAAGCGGGCATTCGCCCCAAAGTAGTCGCCCGCGCTCAGACCTCGGGCTGCGCGTCGATCGACGCCCAGAGATAGAGACACGCGAGCGTGCGGTACGGCCTCCAAGGCTCGGCGATCTCGACCATCTCTGCATGCGACGGAAGCTCATTGAGCCCGTACTCGATCATCATCGCCTTGCGGATCCCAAGATCCCCCGTGGGCAGAACGTCTTCGCGCGAAAGATGGAACATCAAGAACATGTGCGCCGACCAGACGCCGATGCCCTTGACCGCCACGAGCTCGGCGATCACATCTTCATCGGAAAGCTTGTGCAGCTTGTGCAGCTCAAGCTCGCCATTGATCACGTGCTCGGCGAGCGAGCGCAAATAGTTGGTCTTCGCGCGGGAGAGGCCGCCAGCAACCTTCAATGCTTCAGGATCAGCGTCGAGTATCTGCTGCGGGGTCGGCACCTCGCCGCCGAAATAGTCGAGCACGCGTTGGTAGATCTTCGCCGCAGCCCTGACCGAAAGCTGTTGGCCGGTGATCGTGCGAAGCAGCGATCCGTAGTGGTCGTCTGGGCGTTCGGCGTGGGTGTTGTCAAGGTGCGTGTCGGGGGTGCGGGCGATCAGGGCTGCGAGCACCGGGTCAGAGCGTTTGAGGCGCGTGAGGGACTTCAACGGTGCGATCGGTCCATCTCCGCTGAGAGCTCCCTGATCGTGCGAACGAAATCGTCGAGCTTCGACACGCACTGCGGCCCGAGGTCATCGGCGCGGGCCGTGAAATGTCGCACCAGTTCATTCAAATACCAGAGCTGACCCTCGCGGCCTTCCTTGAAGCGCGGCCAGATGTCATCGCCGATGCATCGATAATCCAGCAGCGTCGCGCGAGCGTTGTGCAGCTTGTCGGCGAGCGAGATCAGCAGCTCATCGCGCGCCTTGCCCGGCAGCGAGTTGAGGTACTCCTGTTTGCGCGCGCGCCAGGGTGGTTTGGGCTTCTGGTCCGTGTCGGTGTTGGCGAGGACTATCCGCGCGACGTCCGCGCCGAACTCCTCGCGAACCCGCTCGGCCATTGGCGCTCCGCCGCAATCCTCGACCACATCGTGCAGCAGCGCGGCGATCGCCTCATCCTCGCTGCCCTCCATCTCGAGCACGATCGAGGACACTCCGAGGAGATGCGAGATGTACGGAATCTCGGTTCCTTTGCGCACCTGCTTCTTGTGCGCCTTGCGCGCGAATTTGACTGCTTTTTCGTACCGTTTTGTGAGCGTCACCATGAGAGCCGAGACTCTAAGCGTTTCGCAACCGGTTAGCTTCTGGTGAATGAACGACCAAGTACCGATGTCACAGGCCGCATACGACGAACTCGAAGCCGAGATCCAAAAGCTCGAGAACGAGGAGCGCCCAAAGATCGCAGCGAAGATTTCCGTCGCGCGTGAAGATGGCGACCTCAAAGAGAACGCCGAGTACCACGCCGCCAAGAACGACCAGTCCTTCCTTGAGACCCGCATCCTGCAGCTGCGCGAGCAGCGCCAGCACGCGGTGATCATCGAGGCAACCGGCAACGAGACCGAGATCGGCTTCGGCTCGACCTTCACGCTGCTCGACGACACCAGCGGCAAGGAGATCACCTACACGATCGTCGCCTCTTACGAGCAGGACGCTTCGGCCGGCAAGCTCTCAAACAGCTCGCCAGTCGCAGAGGCCGTGATCGGCAAGAGCGCAGGTGACTCCGTCACAGTGAGCCTGCCCAACGGCAAGAAGCGCAAGTTCAAAGTCGTAAAACTCGGTTAAAGCCAAAATCATTTTGTAACCAAGCTTTATCCATCGGCGCATTACGATGCGCTCGATGGCGGGCACGGAACTCGAGAAACAGATCGCCAGGGCGTTGGCCGACACCGAGCGCTGGCTGCGCAAGCAGCCGACCTGGAAGAGCGGCCATCTGACCAATTCCAAAGGCACTGTCGTGAGCCCGCGCGGCCCGTCAATTCTGAGCGAGTCCGACGCCGTGCTGCAGTTCGCCCGCTTCCTGAACAAGCAGGGCGTACCGTGGCGGGACATCCACGTCGAGGTCGCGCCCGGTCAGTGGCTCGTGGATCCGACAACCGGTCGATCCCGACCGCGACGGATCGACCTCGCGATCGTTGACCGCGACCGATTGGCCAAACGCACCACGCCGTTCTCCCCGGCCCGGGACAAAGACTTTCTCTTCGATGCGATCTTCACGTTCAAGCTCGCGAGCAACTCATGGGATCGCCCGCTGAAGAGTGGGCGCAAGCCGAAGCCGCCCGTGCGCATACAGAAGAACATTCAGTCCGAGGTCAAGAAGATGACGAGTTATCTACGTGACCTTTGGGCGAACCGCGGTTACGTGATCGTGATCGAGGAGGCCGACCACGGCTGGAAGCGTCCGAGCGACGCCTCCAAAGACGGTCTTAGCGTGCATTACCTCAAGTGCTTCTGACGTAGCATCGGGCGATGTCCGATTTCAAGAACCTCCCCGCCCTCGACCTGCCGCTGGTCTCGAAGGGGAAGGTGCGCGACACGTACGAGCTGCCCGGCGGCGACCTGCTGATGGTCGCCAGCGACCGGATCAGCACGTACGACGCGATCCACCCGAACCCGATTCCCGGCAAGGGCCAGGTGCTCACCGGCACCTCGGTCTTCTGGTTTGAGCAGCTCGGCGAGTTGGTGGAAAACCACCTGATCAGCACGATTGAAGATGTGCCTCCGGCACTGCGCGGTCGTGCGCTTAAGGTGAAGCGACTTGAGATGCTGCCGATCGAATGCGTTGTACGCGGGTATCTCGCGGGGTCCGGTTGGAGCGATTACCAAGAGACCGGGGCAGTCTGCGGAGTCGGGCTTCCCGACGGCCTGAAGGAATCATCTGAACTGCCCGAGCCGATCTTCACACCCGCGACCAAGGCCGACATCGGAGATCATGATGAGAACATCGACGAGGCTGGCGCGATCGAGGCACTCGGCGGAGACGCGGAGCTGTTCGCCAAGGTCAAGCGCCTGAGCGTCGCGATCTACGAGCACGCGCGAGAACACGCCGCGACCAAGGGAATCATCCTCGCCGACACCAAGTTTGAGTTCGGCATCGACCCGGACAACGGCAAGATCACGCTCGGTGACGAAGTGCTCACACCGGACTCTTCGCGCTACTGGCCGGCCGACGCCTACGAGCCCGGCCACGCGCAGTCCTCATTCGACAAGCAGTTCGTGCGTGACTGGGCACGTTCGACCGGCTGGGACAAGTCACCGCCGGCGCCTGAGATTCCGCCGCACATCGTCGAGCAGACGCAGAAGCGCTACATCGAGGCATACGAGCGCCTCTCGGGCAAGCCCTTCAGCGGCTGGCTCGACAGCGTCGGTGCGATCGCCTGACTGGGGCGCGGCGATGACGGTCGGGCCGCCGATCCTCGATCAGAACCTGGCCGGGCGACTGGCGATGGAGGAGTCAGACTTTGCGGCGCTGGCAGAACGGCTAGGCGCGCGACTGGGCGGAAGGCCGATCGAGGACGGGGACTTCGAACGCGCGCTCGGCTATCCCTGGGAACGACCGGTGGAGTCGTTCTACATGCAGGACGGGTCGGTGCAGTTGCTCGGACCGGGCGACGACCTCTCGGCGATCGACCTCGGAAGCGCAGAGCGGTACCCGCTGATCACATTTGGATCCAACGGCGCGCCCGGCGTGCTTTCGGCAAAGCTCTCCGTGCTCGATGAAGACGCGCGAGATGTGCTCGTGTTGACCGGCGAGCTCGTCGGATACGACGTCGTGGCCTCGGCGCACGTTGCGCTCTATGGCGCGATGCCGGCGACGATCGTCCCGTGGGGACCGACCCGCGCGCGAGCCGGGTTGTTGATGGTGACTGCCGAGCAGTTCACGGCCCTGACGCGCACGGAGTTCAACTACGCGGTTGCGCGGATCGACGGCGGGGCCTTCACGGCCGATCTCGATTGGCTGGCGCCCGAGGCGGTGTTCGCGTACGTATCGAGGAACGGCGCCTTCACGATCGACGGGAACCACGTGGGGCTCAAAGCCGTCCCCGCCACCCAGCGCGAGTGCCATGAACTCGAGCAGGAGCATGTGCTTGACGCGGCCGCCGAATTGATCATTGGGCCCGGCGCGACTGCGGTTGACGTCGTGCGCGAGACGATCGCTGACTACGCGTGGTCAGTCGAGGTCGCGCGCCCGGCGCTTGCTGGGGTGACGAATCCGTTCAGTCCAGAGGACTGGCAATTGCTGGGAAGGTGAGTGCGCTCAGCACTCGCCGCGCAGAACGCAGTTGGTGACGCTGTCGAAGATGCTCTGGCTCTCAGCCTCGGCGTCTCGCGCGTTGGCCTGTGCCTTCGCTTCACCTTCGGCCAGCGCCTTTGACCTGGCGGCTTCAACCGCAGCGGCCGTCTCGTCTCGCAGCTTGGCGAATGCGCGCTCGTAACTGTTCACGGCGCTCTGCTTTGCCGACTGAACGGCCTGCTCGATGCTCTGATCGACCTGCGCCTGGCTAGGACGAGTGGACTGGCCGATGAAGAACGCAACTGTGATCGCGAGGGCAAACACGAGCACAGTCGCGATGACCTTCCTGGCTCCACCACTCTGCGGCGCCTTGGCCTGCTTCGGCGGAGCGGGAGGCGGAGTGACCCCGCGCTTTCGCGCCGAGCGCGTGAGCGGCGGCTGGCTACCGACCCGAGCCGGCGAAACCGAACGCGCGGGCATCACGCGAGTCGCGCGCACGCTCTCGCGCGCAGACTTGTCGAACGCCGTTCCGCACGAGGGGCACCACTCACCGGTGACCTCCCAAGCCAACGAACACTCGGGGCAGACGCGAAGCGGCGCGTAGGCGCGCGGGTCGAGACGGTGGGTCTCGGCGTCGGGGTCGGTGAAGCTGTTTTTGACCGTCGGCGCGTCCGGGCCGAGATCAATTCGGGTAAGCGTGTCTGTGTCGCGTTCGCGGCTCATCGGTGAACTAGAACACCGCTGGGCCGAAAAGGTCTCACTTGGCGCGTGCGATTTGTCAGGCAGCGCTGTCCGCCGGAGCGGCGGCCTTGATGTCGCCGAGCTTGACCTGGTGCTTGTTCGCGCCGGGACCGGGTCGCAATTTCGTGTTCGAAGCCTTGAGATCGCCGCCGCAGTGATCGCAGACGGGCTTTGCATTCGCGACGTGACCACAGGCCTCGTGGAAGAGTTCTCGCGGGGCGCCATCGGGCGCCGCGTACTTGTTGCCCCATGCCAACAGCGCAAGCAGGATCGGCTGCGCGTCCTGGCCCTTCTTGGTCAGCACGTAGCGCTCTATGTCCTGCCCGTCGCGCTGCTCATCAACCCGCACAACGATGCCCTGATCGACCAGTGTCTGCAGACGATCGCTGAGGATGTTGGATGCAACGCCGGTGTTGCGCCTGATCTCACTGAAACGGCCGCGACCGATCGCAACCTCGCGAAAGATCAGCATCGTCCAACGTTCTGTGAAAACCTCGGCGGCGCGGGCGACGCCGCAGTTCTGATTTTCGAACGGCCTGAAGGGCATGGACTGATACTAACGAATGTGGTTGCAATATGCAACCGATGCTGTTACGATGGCCTCCGCCGGTTGCAAAACGCAACTACCCCATTCCAGTTTCCCGCTCGCCAGGAGTTCCCCATGCAACACAAATGGAAAGTCCTCACGATCGTCTCGGTCGCGATCTTCATGGGCAGCCTCGACCTGTTCATCGTCAACGTCGCATTCCCCGATATCGCAGCCGAATTCGGCGGCGCCTCGCTCAGCGACCTCTCGTGGGTGTTGAACGCATTCGCGATCGTCTTCGCCGCGCTGCTCGTGCCCAGCGGCCGGATGGCCGACCGTTTCGGGCGCAAGCGATTCTTTGTCTGCGGCCTTGTGACGTTCATAGTCGGTTCAGCACTTTGCGGCCTCGCCCCTTCGCTCGAAACGCTCGTCGCCGCGCGCGTGATCCAATCGGCGGGAGTTGCCGCGATGGCGCCGACCAGCCTCGCGCTTCTCCTTCCTCAGTTCGAGCCGGCCGAACGCCCGACTGCGATCGCGGTCTGGTCGGCTGCCGGAGGAATCGCCGCTGCGGCCGGCCCGCCACTCGGCGGACTGCTCGTGACGATCGACTGGCGCCTGATCTTCTTCGTCAACATCCCGGTTGGATTGATCGCACTGTGGTTCGCCGTTCGCACGCTCGATGAAGCGCGCGACGAATCGGCGACCGAGTTGCCGGACCTCTTCGGCACCGCGCTGCTGATCAGTTCTGTCACGGCACTTTCCCTGGGACTCGTGAAGTCCGACGTCTGGGGCTGGACGGGCACCGAGACCCTCGCGAGCTTGGCGGTGTCGCTGGTGACCGCGATCTGGTTCGTGCGGCGCTCGGCGACACAGAGCTCGCCGGTGATCGACCTCGATCTCTTCCGCGTGCGCTCCTTCGCCATGGCCAACGTCGCGTCGCTGTTCTTCTACGCGGCCTTCAGCGCGGGCCTGTTGGTGATGGTGCTGTTCCTCACCGAGGTCTGGGGTGAGTCAGTTCTGACCGCAGGCCTCTGGCTGGCGACCGGACCGGCTGCGGCGGCGATCACAAGTGTGCCCGCCGGAAAGCTCGGCGCGCGGGTGGGCCAGGGCCGCGTCGCAGCTGTCGGATGCTTCCTGTTCGGACTCGGCACAGCGATCTTCGCGATGCGGGTGACGACCAGTCCAGATCCCTTGGGCACGATGACGCCGTCGTGGGTACTCGGAGGCATCGGCGTTGGAATGGTGTTGCCGACGATTGCCGGCACCGTCGCGGCGGCGCTTCCGCCAGCGCGCTTTGCGACCGGCAGCGCCGTGATGACCACGGCGCGTCAGATCGGCGCGGTGATAGGAGTCGCGCTGCTCATCCCGGTGCTCGGCACGCCCGACCCGGCCGATCCGATCCCGGCGTTCCAGGACGCCTGGCTGCTGATCATCGGGCTCGTGATGACGGCGTCGGTCGCCGGTCTGCTCTTCGGCAAGGTCACCCAGAACACCGAGGTCGCCCCGACGGAGGAACTGGCACACCAGCACCTGATAGCAGCGCCCGAGCCAGAGCCCGCCCACGCTTAACACCGCACGCTCCCCAAGCGAAAACGCTCGCGGCCAGGACGACTCCCCCCAGGGTGTGTTCCGGCCGCGGCGTTTGTATTACCTCGGGATATCTCTGCCGTCGCCGCCCCAACTCTCGATACGCTCAGACCTCACTCGGTCCTCGGAAGGAGCCACACCTTGGCCGTCAAAGCCACCGTCCTGATCCGTCCCAAAGAAGGCATCCTCGACCCTCAGGGCGAGGCCGTCGAGAACGCACTTCCCGCGCTCGGATTCTCCGGCGTCAGTCACGTACACGTTGGTCGCCTGGTTGAGCTTGAAATCGAAGACGACTCGCAGCTCGAGTCGATGTGCGAGAAGCTGCTCGCCAATCCGTTGATCGAGGACTACGAGATCGTCCAAAGCCCGATCAAGGCCTGATGACGAAGTTCGGGATTCCCCAGTTCCCGGGCTCGTGCGACGAGACCGACACGTTGCTCGCCTGCGCGCGCGTCGGCGAAGCCGAACTGCTCTGGCACAAGGACAAGGACCTCAAGGGAGTTGACGTCGTAGTCATTCCCGGCGGATTCTCCTACGGCGACTACCTGCGCGTCGGCGCAATCCCGCCGTTCAGTCCCGTGATGCAGGCCGTCGCCGAGCACGCTGCCGACGGCGGATTGGTGCTCGGAATCTGCAACGGCTTTCAGGTGCTCACCGAGGCCGGCCTGCTCCCGGGCGCGCTACTTCCGAACGTGAATCTCTCGTTCACCTGCCGCCAGGTCGATCTGATCGTCGAGAACGTCGAGACGCCATTCACCCACGAGTGCGTGCCGACCGAGCGCCTCTCCATCCCGGCCAAGCACACGACCGGCCGCTATTTCGCCCCGACCGAGATGCTCAACGCGATGGAGGCTGAAGGACAGGTGCTGCTGCGGTACGCGCAGGGCCACAACTTCAACGGCTCGACCAATGACATCGCTGGCGTCTGCAACGAACAACGCAACGTCTTTGGCCTGATGCCCCACCCCGAGCACGCAGTCGATCCCCTCACCGGATCAGACGACGGGCTGAAACTCTTTGCATCACTCGCCAGCGCTGCGCCGATGGCCCTCGCAACCGGAGACGCGACGTGACTACCGCTGAAGCGCCCCACCGCGCTCTAGGACTGACCGACCCCGAGTTCGACCTGATCGTCGAGAAGATGGGCCGCGAGCCCAACGCCACCGAGCTCGCGATGTTCAGCTTGATGTGGTCCGAGCACTGCTCCTACAAACACAGCAAGAAGATCCTCGGGCAGCTGCCCGTCGACGGGCCGCACCTGTTGATGGGCCCGGGCGAGAACGCCGGAGCCGTCACGGTTGGCGACGGGCTTGCAATTGCCTTCAAGGTCGAGTCGCACAACCACCCCTCGGCAGTCGAGCCGTTCCAGGGCGCCGCGACTGGCGTCGGCGGGATCCTGCGCGACATCTTCGCCGTCGGTGCCCGCCCGATCGCGGTGCTTGACTCATTGCGCTTTGGCGAGCTCTCCAGCCAGCGCTCCCGCTTCCTCGCCGACCGCGCCGTCGCCGGCATCGGTCACTACGGCAACTCGATCGGCGTGCCAACTATCGGCGGTGAGATCTACTTCGAAGGTCCCTATGAGCAGAACTGCCTCGTCAACGCAATGGCGCTCGGTCTTGCGCCGGCGGACCAGCTGATCAAGAGCGCTGCAGCGGGTGTGGGCAATCACCTCGTTCTCTTCGGCGCTTCTACCGGCCGCGATGGCATTGGCGGAGCCTCTGTGCTCGCCAGCGCCGAGCTTGGCGACAACGACGACTCCAAGCGCCCGACCGTTCAGGTCGGCGACCCGTTTGAAGAATCCAAGCTCGTCGAGTGCTGCCTTGAGCTGCTTGGCAAGGACCTGCTCGCTTCACTCCAGGACCTCGGCGCCGCCGGGCTCACCAGCGCGTCGTCGGAGATGGCGAGCAAGGGCGAAGTTGGATTGGACATCCACGTCGACCGCGTGCCGCTGCGCGAGCAGGGCATGGAGCCCTTCGAGATCATGGTCAGCGAGTCGCAGGAGCGGATGCTCTGTGTGGTCACGCCAGAGCTGCTCGACCAGGTGCTCGCCATCTGCGACAAGTGGGACCTCCACCACGCCGTGATCGGCGAGGTCACAGACACGCGCCACATGCAGATCTACGAGAACGGCGAGCTCGTCGGCGACATGCCGGTGCCCGCGCTTGTTGATGACTGCCCGGTCTACACGCTTGCGCCAGAAGAGCCGACGGAGCAGATCTACCCCGCGCCGAGCGTGGACAGCGACGCCGCTCGCGCCGCTCAGGCAGCGTTCGAGAAGAGCGCCCAGGGCATCCTCACGGCGCTGCTTGCAAGCGACAACATCTCCAGCCGCCGCCACTACTTCGAGCGCTACGACTGCATCGTCGGCTCGCGCACAACAAAGCGTCCCGAGCAGGCAGAGGCGGCAGTGCTGCATCTCTGGAAGCAGAACGAATCAGGCGCCCCGATCGCCGGGCCGACCATCGCCGTCAGCATCGACGGCTCGGGCCGCAAGGTCGCCGCAGACCCTTACCGCGGAACGATCGGCAACGTCCTTGAGTGCGCCGCGAACATCGCCTGCGTCGGTGGCGAGCCGCTCGGGCTGACCAACTGCCTCAACTTCGGCAACCCCGAGAAGCCGCACATCGCATGGCAGCTGACCGAATCGGTCAAGGGCATGCGCGATGCCTGCAACGCGCTCAACCTTCCGGTCGTGGGAGGAAACGTCTCGCTCTACAACCAGAGCTCAGACGGCCCGATCTACCCCACGCCGGTCGTGGGGATCGTCGGCGGCGTGCCCAATCCGGCAGTCGTGGCAACCAACAAGTTCGAAGAAGGCGAGCTCTTCGTGGCGCTGATCGGACCGTTCGAGCCGACCCTCGCTGCCTCTGAACTGGCGAAGCTCGTCGGCGACCCACTGCCGACACGCCTGCCGGATCTCGACCTTGCAAAGCTCGCCGAGGCGCTGACGATCGTGCGTGACGCAGTGCGCGCAGGAACGATCAAGGTCGCACGCGACATCTCCGAGGGCGGCCTCGCGACAACGCTCGCCGAGTGCGCACTCGGCGGCGTCGGCGCGACGATCGACGCCACGCCGCTCGTCGAGCGCGTCAAGCGCGCGTTTCCGGAGGCAGAGCCACACCAGCACGCCCGCACCGCGCTGTTTGGTGAAGGGCCAGGCGGCATCGTCGTCGCCGGGACACGCGAGGATCTCCTCGCCCTGTCAAGTACCGCTGCAAAAGTCGGGTTTTTGGCTCTAGGTAGTACTGGTGGACAACTGTTGTCGATCGCCGAACCCACTGGTACATTGAATGAGATCTCGCTTCCAGCGAGCGAGATCCAGCGCATACACGGCGGTGCGCTTTCGGAACGAGTTTCCTCTTGACCCCCACGGACACCTTTGCGGATCGTGACGGTCCACGCGACGAATGTGGCGTGTTCGGAATCTACGCACCCGAACTCGATGTCGCCCGCCTCACCTACTTCGCGCTCTACGCGCTCCAGCACCGCGGTCAGGAGTCGGCGGGAATCGCTTCCTCGGACGGATCGCACATCATCACGCTGCGCGACACCGGGCTTGTCAGCCAGGTCTTCGATGAAGAGAAGCTGCGCGGACTGACCGGCAACATGTCGGTCGGCCACGTGCGTTACTCAACGACCGGTTCATCCGGCTGGGAGAACACCCAGCCGATCTACCGCGCCGACCACCACATGATCGCGCTGGCCCACAACGGCAACCTGATCAACGCCGTCGAGCTGCACTCCGAACTGCGCGAAAAGGGCATCACCTTCCGCTCGACCAGCGACAGCGAAATCATCGCCGCGCTCGTGTCGAATTCCGAAGCTGAGACGATCGCCGACGCAGTCGCCGAGATCATGCCGCGCCTGCGCGGAGCGTTTTCGACCGTCATCTGCAACAAGGAGATGGTCGTCGCCTTCCGCGACCCGAACGGCCTGCGCCCGCTGGCACTGGGTCAGATCGGTGACCGCTACTGCTTTGCTTCTGAGAGCAGCGCCTTCGACATCATCGGCGCCAAGTTCCTTCGCGAGGTCGAGCCCGGCGAGATGATCGCCCTTACCGAGGGCGGCATGGAAGTCACGATGGTCGTCCCCGGCGAGCGCAAGGCATTCTGCGTCTTCGAGCACATCTACTTCGCCCGCCCCGACAGCCACCTCGAGGGCCAGCTCGTCCAGCAGTCGCGTGGCCGCATGGGCGAGATCCTCTGGCGCGAAGCGCCAGTCGAAGCCGACATGGTCGTCGCCGTTCCAGACTCCGGCAACCCGGCCGCCAAGGGTCTTTCCCGCGCGTCCGGCATTCCGATGGACGACGGCCTGATCAAGAACCGTTACGTTGGCCGAACCTTCATCCAGCCGGGGCAAGAGCTGCGCAAGCTCGGCCTGCGGATGAAGTTCACCCCGTTGCCTGAGATCGTCTCCGGGCAGCGCCTGATCATCGTCGACGACTCGATCGTCCGTGGCAACACGACTCGCCAGATCATCGGCATGCTCCGCGAGGCCGGCGCCAAGGAGATCCACGTCAGGATCAGCGCGCCCCCGATCCGCCACAGCTGCCACTACGGGATCGACATGTCCACGAACGAGAACATGATCGCCTACGGCAAGAACGTCGATGAGATCGCCAAGGAACTCGGCGCCGACTCACTCGCCTACATCTCACTCGAAGGCGTCTACGAGGCAATCCGCGGCGAACGCGGCGAGCACTGCGACGCCTGTTTCACCGGCGAGTATCCGCTGGCAGACACAGACCGCGCCACCGGCAAGTTCGCGCTCGAAGAGATCTCACCGCTTCCGCAGGTCACGAACGGGAATGGCAACGGCGCGCATGAGCCGGTCGCCGCGCTTGAGCCGATCGCGCCCGCCAGATCCTGACCGCTCACAAAGTTGGGCTGCCCGTAGGCTAACCCAACTTTATTCTGGTAAAGTTGCTTTAGCGAGATGCAACCCAACTTTACGAAACATCAGATCCGCGACGAACTCTGGCTCCCCGACGCGGCAGCACTTGGCGGACGTGGCGCTCGAAAGCCCCGGCGCTATTCAGCGTATGTACCGGATGAGATCGCGGACGCGAGCTGGACGTTGGATGCCGGATTGACCGAGATGCTCAGTCGCGCCGAACTTCAGTGTCGCGAGCTCAACTCAAGCGCCGCGCAAGTCGGCCTCGAGTCGGCAGCGCGTCAACTGCTGCGATCGGAATCGGTCGCGTCTTCGCGGATCGAGGGCTACAAGATCTCGAATCGGCGCCTCTCGAAGGCCGCGGTTGCTGGCGTCCGCGATGTGAATGCTCAGACGGTGCTCGGAAACGTGAACGCGGTAACGCATGCATACGAATGGGCACAGGGCGGTGAGCCTTTCACCACTGATGTGCTCTGTGGGATCCATCGAATCCTTTTTGAGAACACCGAGAGCGAACGCTGGGGCGGAATCACCCGGGAGTCCCAGAACTGGATTGGCGGCGATGCCACCTCTCCGGCAAACGCTGAGTTCGTTCCGCCACCTGAGTCCGAGGTCGCCCGTCTGCTTGACGACCTCTGCGCGTTCTGCAATCGCATTGACCTGCCCCCGGTCCTGCAGGCCGCGATCGCGCACGCGCAGTTCGAGACGATTCACCCGTTCATGGACGGAAACGGTCGCGCCGGGCGAGCCCTGATCGGAATGCTCCTGACCAGGCGCGGCGTGAGTGGAGCCGTCGTTCCACCGGTGAGCCTTATCCTCGCCGGTCGCGCCTCGCGGTATGTCAAGGGATTGACCAACTACCGCTACGCCGACGCCGACGACTGGTTTGAGTTCTTCGCAGCGGCCGTTGCCGACGCGGCGACTGCCGCGCGGGAGCTCGCCTCGTCGATCGTCGGTCTTCAGTTGAGCTGGCTGGAACAAGCGGGTTCGCCGCGCGCCGGCTCCTCCGCACGCATCCTCATCGAACACCTCCCGACCTTTCCCGTGCTCACGCTGGCAACTGCAATCGAGATCACCGGCGCGAGCTCGGAAGCAACCCGGCGTGCGCTCAACGCGCTCGAACGAGCAGGTGTCTTATCTGAAACCACCGCCGGCAAGCGCTATCGCGTCTGGGAATCGGTCGGACTGTTTGCGCTCCTGGACGAGTTCGAACGTGAGCGTGCCGAACCCGGTCGGGCGCCGTCCGAAACAATTGGCTGATCTCGACCACCCCGCCGAACCCTCTAGCTTTTCGCCGATGAACGACTTGCCTTCAGAATCGCTTCGCGTCTCGGTTCTTGCCTCGGGCGAGGGCTCGAACCTGCAGGCGCTGCTGGATGTGGTGCACAAGAAGCACGGCGTCGAGATCGTCTGCGTGGCCGGCGACAAGCCCGGGGCGAAGGCGCTCGAGCGTGCGCTTGACGCCGGAATCCCGATGGCAATCTTCGCGACCGCCGACTTCGAAGACCGCAAGGCACGCGACCTTGCGATGGCCGCGCACCTGCGCGACGTCGGAACTGACCTGGTCGTGCTCGCGGGCTACATGGCGATCCTCTCCGAGGAGTTCATCGGCGCATTCTTCGGACGCATCATCAACGTCCACCCCTCCCTGCTGCCCAAGTATCCGGGCCTGCGCGCCATCGAGCAGGCACTCGAGGCTGGCGAGAACCAGACCGGCGTGACGGTGCACTACGTGGACGAGGGCGTGGACACCGGCGATGTCATTGCGCAGGAGATGGTCGGCATCGCCCCTGGCGCGACCGCCGAGATGCTCGCCGAGCAGATCCATGCCGTCGAGCATCGATTGCTCCCCGAGGTAGTCGCTCAGATTGCCGCAGCGCGGCTGCGCCCGGCGGATTCCGCCTAGGTGCTCGCGCGAAAGGTCGCAATTTGCACCGGAGTTTGTGTCGCCTGTTGCACGGGGTTGGCACCAGGTGCCAACCCCGTGCGCGAATTGCCACTAACTACTACGCAAATTGCGGAGACGGTCACCCCGTGACGAGCGCTTCGCGTATTCTGCCCTCATGCCTGAGGAGACCCAGAACCCCACGAACGTTGAACTGACCCAGCCCGGCGCCGTGCGTATTCGCACCGCCCTGATCAGCGTTTCTGACAAGCGCGGGATCGTTGACTTCGCGAAGGGCCTCGAAGAGCTCGGCATCCGGATCATCTCGACCGGCGGCACCAAGAAGGAGCTCGAGGAGAACGGGGTCAAAGTCACCGGCATCTCCGACTACACCGGCTCACCGGAAATCCTCGGCGGGCGCGTGAAGACGCTGCACCCGACGGTCCACGCCGGCCTGCTCGGCAAGCTCGACGACGAAGACCACATCGCGCAGCTGAACGAGAATGGCCTTGGCTCGATCGATCTGGTTGTCGTGAATCTCTATCCCTTCCAGCGCTTCGCCAACCGCCGCGGAGTGTCCGACGCCGAAGTGCTCGAGAACATCGACATCGGCGGCCCGACGATGGTGCGCGCCAGCGCGAAGAACTACAAGTTCACCGGCATAGTCGTCAGCCCCGAGAGCTACGACGCCGTGCTTGACGAGCTCAGCGAAGAGGACTGCTTGATCAGCCTCGAGACGCGCGAGTCGCTCGCCGTTGACGCCTTCAACTACACGGCGCAGTATGAGGCCGCGATCAGCACCTGGTTCAACGAGCGCTCGGGCAACGTGCCCGACCAGTTCGTGCGCGCCTACGAGAAGCAGATCGATCTGCCCTACGGCGAGAATCCGCACCAGCGCGCGGCCTATTACGCCGAGGTCGGCAACCGCACCGATCTGCTGTCCATGGTCAGCCAGGAGCAGGGCAAGGAACTCTCCTACAACAACCTCCTGGACCTCGACGCCGGCCGCCGCCTGATCGAGGAGTTCGAACTTCCGACCTGCGTGATCCTCAAGCACAACAACCCGTGCGGGATCGCGATCAGCGCGACTCTCGAAGACGCGTACCTCAAGGCGCTCCACACCGACCCGCTCTCGGCTTTCGGTGGGATCTACATCTACAACCGCGAAGTGGACGGCTCGCTCGCGGCAAAGATGATCGAGAACTTCGTCGAGCTCGTGTTTGCCCCGAGCTACACGCCCGAAGCACTGGAGCTGTTCTCCACCAAAGAGAACCTTCGCGTGCTGGTCAACAACGAGCGCCGCTTCTGGCCCGTTTCAGACCCAGACCTGCGCGGCGTTCGCGGCGGGCTGCTGCTGCAGGATCGCGACGTGGACATCGACCCGCGCGAGGCGATGCAGGTCGTCACCCAGAACCACCCGTCCGAAAAGCAGTGGGGCGATTTGCTGTTCACCTGGCGCGTCTGCAAACACGTCAAGAGCAACGCGATCGTGATCGGCAACGACCTCACCACATTGGGAATCGGCGCTGGTCAGATGAGCCGAGTGGATTCGGTGAAGCTCGCCGTCAAGAAGTCGCGCGTTGAGTTGACTGGCGCCGTGCTCGCGGGCGACGCATTCTTCCCGTTCGCTGATGGTCCCGAGTACGCGATCAAGGCCGGAGTCACGGCGATCATCCAGCCGGGCGGATCAAAGCGTGACTCTGAAGTGGTCAAGGCCGCAGACGATGCGGGCATCGCAATGGTCTTCACCGGCCGTCGCCACTTCCGTCACTAGACGCTCTACGGAACGTCGAACTCCTGGGAGGGGTCGGTGCTTGGTTTCGGCGTCGGAGCAGGCTTGGGTGCTGCCTGCGGCTGAGGCTGAGGTGCTGCCTGCGGGACGGCCTGTTGTTGGACCTGCGGAGTTGCAGCCACGGCATTCGCACGCGCCGCTCGCCTTGCCGCGGCTGCCCTTGAGCGCGCACGGGCACGGGCGCGAGACCTGGCGCGCGCTTCGCGGCGTCGCTCGGCGCGACGTTCAGCCCGACGCTCCCGCGCGGCACGCGCTTCACGGCGTTCCTTCGCGGCTTTGGCATCGGCTTCCTTGTTGCTGGTCTGAGCGGTGTTGACGCTCGTGTCTTCTTCGCTACCGAGCTGACCGATCAAAAGGAAGCCGGCGACGATCACGGCAGCGATCGCTCCGGCAATCAATCCCGTGCGCTTGCGCTTCTCGGCAACCCTTGCGTCGGCCGCACGCTTCTTCTTGGCGCGAAGCGGACTCGGTGCGCGGCGAGCGGCATCGGTCGTGCCGACCACTCCGAGACTGAGGCTGCCGGTCAGCGCGCGAAGCATCGTTCCGGTCGGATTGGTGACTGCGGTGAGACCACGCGTTTTGATCGCGTGGCGGATGCAACCCGGGCAGCCAGCAATGTGCGCTGACGCCGTGCGGTACTCATCCGAACGCGGATCGAGGATCCCGAGCGCGTACTGATTCACAAGCGGCAATAGCCCTTCGCACGCCTCGCCTTCCTCGTACTCCTCGAGCAGCGGCTCGAACTCCTCTTGAATCTCATCCATCAACTCGGCGAGCCGGAAGGCTCCGACGCCAATGATTTCGGCCGCTTCGAATGGCTTGAACCCGTAAACGTGGCACAGCGTCACCGCCTGGAGTTCACGTTGGTTCAGACGCTTGCGCATGCGCGCCGAGAACTCACGCTGCTTTTGTTGCTGCTCCGGAGTGGCTTCGATCGGGTCGGCAATTCCTACCGCTTCGAGAACCTCGACGTCCATTCGCGTCTCGGGATGAAGCACACGGTGCTCGTCCACCGCCTGTCGGTATGTGGAGTCGGTCAGCAGCCGTTCGAGGTTTCCGACCGCTCCCTTTCCCCACAGGTGTGAGAAGACGCCGTGCCAGGCACGGTTGTAAAAAGTGTCCACGTCGCGAGCCGCGAAGTCGATACCCGCGCTCGCCAGTTCGTTGTACGAAATGCGCGTGACGTCGGCCCGGTACTTGGCGTACTCGTCGCCGATCGCGTGGTCGGCCTGCTGGTCGAGCGCCGTGCTCATCCAAGCACCAGGACCCGAACTGAAGAACTTGACTTGCTCGGCCATGGCCAGTCCGGCTTGGAGCGAACTATCGCGCGGAAGGTGAAGAGCGTCGGGCGCGTCACGCGCTTGAAGCGGTACTTCCACTTGTAGCTGCCGCTCTTGCCGGCGCGAACTTCTGCGACCTTCGCCCACTTCTTGCCGTTGAGCACCTGGATCTCGACTGGGGCTCCCGCGGCGGCTCCGGCCGTTCCACTGAGCCGTCCTGAGATCGCGAATACCTTGCCCCGGCTGAGAGTTCCGCGCGAGCGCCTGGCGGAGAGGGTCAGTCGCTGGCGAACGATCGTGGATGCGAAGGCGGTGCCACGGAACGAAAAGGTGACTCTGCGCGCACCATTCGGTCGCACCTTGAAGGAGAAGCTGCCGTCCTTTGCCGTCTTCGCAGACCCCAGTGGCTTGGTCGCAGCGCCCGACACGCCAAGGCTCGAAGCCGTCACCGTGAGCGTCTCGCCCGCAATCGCTGCGCCCGAAGAGCTCTTCAGTGCGCCGCGAACCAGAACTGTGCGGCCGGCCTTCCCGTCGATCAAGCCCTTGCGCACCGAGAGGATCGCGCCGGTGAGGATCGGAGAACCGTTGGCATCGACGCCAGCGACTCCCGGAACGGTGAACGAAACTGGTGCCGATGTGCCGACGTTTCCGGCTGCGTCGGTCGCCGAGATGACCGCGGTGTGCGTGCCGGCTGCGTAGTCAGCGAGGTCGATCGTGTAGCTGGGATCCCGGTCCTGCGGACACGGAACGGGATTGCGGAAGACCGTGCTGCAGGAACCGCCGGAGATCGAAAGGGCTTTGCGCACGCCGTCGATCTGAAGTGAGTAGCTGCTGACGCCTCCGCCGACGTCAACGATCTGAGCGGCGAGCGTGCGCTCACCGCTGACGCCGTTCGCACCCGGCAGTGTGCCGCCGGTGAACGTGATCGCAGGAGCCGAATTGTCAGTGATGTCCACGCGAGATTCGAGCAACGACGCGCGAAGCGTGCCGATCCCGGCGCCGGCGCAGCTGGTCGTGCTCTGGGCGCATTCGATTCCAAGCTGAAGTCCGCTCGCCGCGATTCCCACCGACTGCGTACCCGAGGCAGCGATGCTGCAGTTGGCGGTGACCGCTTCGCACTCGCCCCAGTATGTGTCTGTTCCCGAAGTGGTCCGCTGGAGGCCCGCGCTGAGCGTCGGTCGAGCGGATCCCGCGTACGTCACGTTGACCGAGCGTCGGATCAGATATCCAGAGATCTTCGTTCCGGGTGGAGCCGCAAATGCGAAGCCCGCCTCTTCGCCAGCCGCCAATGTCGTGCCGGGAGCTACGACTACAGAAAGATCGGGGCAAGTTGTTCCGAATGTGAATGCAGAGCTGGGAGTGGTCACCGACCGACGCGGATTCCACGCGTTGTTGGGCAACGACTCACCGGAAGGTCCGACGCAGCTGTAGACGCTGTAGGTGCCCGCCGCTGCCGAACTCGTGAGCACAGCGAAGGCAACTACGGCAGCGAGCAGCGTCGCGAGCCATGCGGCTACGCGCCGACGATCCAAGGCTGATTGCCGTGCGTCGATCACCGAGTTCACTCCTTGAACGCGCGGACCTGGCCGAGTGCCGTGTACCGCGATAAGGGGAAGTTAACCCACCAAGCGATACAAAGCAAGCTAATTACTGCAAATCGAACTCAGCGCCGCCGTCTTCAGACGGGTTGCTCGGCGTGGCCTGGGGCTGGGCGGGCTGCGGATCCACGGGCTGCGCGGCCTGGGGTTGAGTCTGTTGCGGGGCTGGCTGCTGCGCCTCGGCCTTGGCCTCTGCCTCGGCGGCGGCCTTCCTTCTTGCGGCAGACCTGCGCGTTGCTGCGCGTTCAGCAGCCGCTTCCTTTGCCGCCTCGGCCTTCGCGGCGTCGGCCTCTGCGGTGGCTGCCGTATTCGCGTTCTGGCTTGCTGGCCTCGGTGCCGCAGCGTCATCGGCTCCGGAAAGTTGGTTCGCCGCGACAACTCCGCCGGCGGCGACGGCAGCGATCGCCGCAACCACGGCAGCGATCTGCGCAGCTCCTCCGATACCGGCGCCAGTGCCAGCTGCGGCTGCGGCTCCAGCTGAAGATCCTCCTGCCGTGCTGGACCCGGCAGCAGCAGCGCCCGCCGCGCCCGCTCCAACGGCAGCGCCCGTAAGCGCAAACAACATCAACGCGCTCGGGATCGTTACCGCGGTGAGTCCGCGCGTGCCCATCACGTGGCGGCGGCAGCCCGGGCAGTCTTCAAGATGGTCGATCGCCTCGCGGTAGTCGGAGCCTTCGGGGTCGAGCGCGCCGAGCGCAAACTGGTTGATCAGCACGGCGCGATCCTCGCACCAGTTGCCTTCCTTGATCGAGGCGAGCACCGGACGCATCTTGCGCGACACCTCGTCCATGATTTTTTCCATGCGCTTGGGCCGCACGCCAACCTGCTCGGCGGCCTCGGGTCGCGACATGCCGTAGACGTAACAAAGCGTGGCCGCCTGGAGCTCGCGTTGGTTGAGCTCTGAGCGCATGCCCTCGACGAAGTGCTTGAACTCCTGCTGCTGGTCGATCGTCTCCTCGATCGGGTTGTCGACACCGAGCGTTTCAAGCACGACGGGATCGGCCTGACGATCGGGGTGCAGCGTGCGGTACTCGTCGATCGCACGGCGATAGGTCATCTGGATCAGCAGACCCTTGCGATTCTCGATCTGCTGGCCGTCCTGAAGCTTCGTGTACAGCCCGAACCAAGCCTGGTTGTAGAAGCCATCCATGTCGAGTTCCGCGAAGCGGATTTTCGAGGCACCGAGCTTTCCGGCTGCCGTGCGCGTGACCTCGTCCTTGAACGCGTCGTATTCGGCGCCGATCACTTCGTCGGCGTTGACGGTGACCGGGGGGCTACTCATGTTGAGAGCTGTCGGCAATCATGAACAATGCGACACTCGCGCCGAGCGCGTTGGCAACGTGGCCCGGGACGCCCATCCGATCGGCGGGTGCGCAGGCCAGCGCCGCGAATATGCTCGAGCTGACGCGACGCGCAAGCGCCACGCTCTCACCGCCGGCGCGCAGGCCGGTGAACATCGGATCGCGGTCATCGCTCATGACAAGTTCCGTCTCGTCGAGTGCACCGGCGATCCAGACCTCTGAGTCGTAGCCGGTGTCCCGTGCGTGCACCTCGAGTGCGCGTGCCGCAAGCCGCGCAACTCCCGCTGCCGCATCACGAAGCATCTGCGCGTGCTCGTACGTGTCGGGGGCAGCCTCGAATATCTGGGCGATCATCGCCGCGTCTACCGAAGCGTCGCCCGCAAGGCACAGGAGGTCCTGGGTCGAGCAAGTCTGCTCAATCTCGTGGGTCTGACCGGTGAAGTTACCTCCCACGGCGATCGCAGTGCCGTGCGCACGCGCGATTGAATCGCGGCCGCGTTCGCCGAGCTCGACCAGAGCGCGCTCAAACGGAGTCATCGCGCCACCAGCACCTTCACGCGCTTACTGGTCTCGGTCGGCCAGGGCCACGTCGTGTTACGACGGACGATCGTGCGGAACGTGAAACGCGTTGGCTGCCGCACGCGCGTGAAGCGGTAGCGCCATTTGTAGCTGCCGCGCGAGTTGGCCTCCACAACGCCGACCGCGCGCCAGGTCTTGTCGATCAATGCATCGATCTCGACAGGGGTGTCGTCTGCCGCCGAGCCGGCACCGTCGAGCTTGCCGCTCAGAGTGAGCAGACCGCCGGGCTTTATGCGCGACTTCGAACGCTTGACCGAAAGAGTGAGATCCTCGCGCACGATCGTCGAGGTCACAGCGGTTCCGAGGGACGCCGGAAATGGCTTGAAGAGAACGCTGATGCGGCGGGCGCCATCAGGCTTGACTCTGAATGAGAAGCGTCCGGCCGCCGTCGTGGTGGTCGTGCCGATCGACTTTGGAGCGGCGTTGAAAACGCCGAGGTCAAGCGCAGTGACATCGAGCAGCGCGCCAGCCACGGGAACTCCATCCGCAGTGGTGAGCGTCCCTTCAACGAGCACGCCCTTCCCGGTCCTTGACGAGATCACAGACTTCTCGCTTTTGACGATTGGTTGCTCAACCGCCGGGGAACCGTTGCTCGGCGGCGTGCCGCCTCCGCCTCTGCCGCCGTTCTGGCCGCCAGCGGTCACGACGAACGTGAAGCTGTAAGGCGCGCTGGTGTTGCCAGCCGCGTCGATCGCGGTCAGCGTCGCGGTGTGCATGCCATCTGTGAGGGCAGCAGTATTGACGCTGAGCGTGCGCTCGAGGCCCGAGGGGCAAGGCGCGCGCAACGTGTACGGCTGGCCGCAGCTGCCACCGGCGCCGCTGGCCTGCGTGAAGTTCCCGTCGATCGCAAGGTTGATCATTCGCACGCCGCCACCAACGTCAGTGCCGATCACATCAAGCGTTCGGAAGCCCGCAACCGCGCTTGAGCCGGGCAGCGCGCCGCCGACGGTGTTGATCACGGGGGCATTCGGATCCTCGACGTCCACGCGCGCGTCGATCAGGCGTGAAGAAAGTTTTGTGAACGAGCCTGCCGGGCAGTTGCCCGTCTCGGCTGCGCAGCGCACGCCGATGCTCAATCTGTCGATCGCGAGGCCGCCCGTCGACGCGACCGAGGGGGTCACCTCGCAGGCGCTGGTCACTGCGACGCAATCGAACTCTGTCCTTGCGGAACCAGTTGACTCCTGGATGCCAGCAGACAGTTGCGTTCGCCCGCCCGTCGGGGAGGGGTAGGTGATCGACGCCGCGCGATTGACCGCGTAGCCGCTGATCGTGGTGCCGGTCGGCGCGTCGAACACGTACGCGGCGCCGTCGTTCTGACTGAATGAATCGGCGGGATCGGCGATCACGCTCAGATCGCCGCAGTTGCTGCCAAACGAAAACGAGAGCGTCTGGCTGGGCGTGTTCACCGAGGTAAGCCAGGACGAGTTCGGCAGCGGCGCGTCATTGGGACCAAGGCATGAGTAGACGCTGTAGGTCGCCGCGCCAGCTGATGTTGCACCGGCGAGTCCAAGCGCGCAGACGAACAACACGGCACTGAAAAAAGCTCGTGCCGTGAAATTCCTGCTGTGCGATCGGTTCATGATCAGCATCGTGTGACTTTCAAACACCCGCGAGCGGGATTCGGTGTGCAACGAGAAAACTAACTGCCAGCCGTCACCGGAGACTGCACCCGCGAAATCGCGACAATACCGCGAGTGTTGAGTGTCCCGGTTGACGGCTGGCAGACGCGTCCCCATGGCGCAGGTGCGCAAACGCTCTGACCGAAGAGGTCGCGATCATCCATGATCAAGCGCTCGCGCGTAGAACAAAGGTGGCTCTGGCGAAGTCTGCCTGAATTCACCGAGCCCGTCAACGCCGAAAGCTGCGCCGGAGCCCCCCGGCGCATGAATGACGTGTTCTCCCGTGCCACGTTGCGAACGGAACATCCAACCGACCCAGGGGGGTAACGATTTGGGTCGGCCTCCGCATACGCAGTTGCATGTCTGAAGCTCCGCTCCAGAGAGTTGCTGTGAACATCATGTTTCACACTTATACGTCGGGGGCAGCGCCGTTTCGCCCCCCCTTTGGTCAGCCACCAACCCCACGCAAATTGCACACCTCTGGTGCGCAACGGTACTTTGGATGCTTTGGACCGCATGGTTGAGCGATTTATTTTGCGCACCTCTGGTGAGCAACGGCGGATCGCCGCCGGCTATGCGCGCGTAGCTCTGCGAGGGCGGTCGTGAAAACCCCGGTCGCGATTCACTGCACACCAGAGGTGCGCCGTGGCGGACCCCATATATAAGCCATAGTTCGCCCCAAAATCCCCTTGCACACCAAAGGTGCGCAGCTTGGTGCGGGATCTAACGGTTTCTGCGCCGGCCGGAGGACTTCTTCTCTTTGGGTTCTTTCTCCGGCTTCTTGGTGCCGTTGAGCCTGAGGTCTTCCTTGGCGATGCGCTGCAGGATCTTTCCGAAGGCCTCTTCGGCGGCCGTGTCCATGTTCACGCGGAACGACGCCATCACCGTCTCGGTGGCGAGTGGTCGCAGGCCCTCGATCGCCTCTACGACTTTCGGGAAGCTCTCCGGCGGAAGCCCTGCCTTCTCCTGCGGTCGCACAACGCCCGTGTCAACCATCTTCGTGAAGACTTCGGCGATCGCTCGCGTGTGGTCGTTGACCTTCTTGAAGACGTCAAAGAGCGTGTCCACGGGAACGCCCAGCTCCAGCGCGCTGATTCCGGCGCGCAGCAACGTGGGGCTGAGCACCTCGTAGCGATCATCGCCGAGCGGGATGATGAACCCCAGGTCGATCGCCTGCTTGATCATTCGCGAGTCGATCTCGCCGACCTGATCTGCGATCTCCTTCAAGGTCATGACTTCGGAGGGCTCTTCTGCAAACGGCGTGAGCACAAGGTTGCGCAGGTCGCCGATGTTGTCGCCGGTTTCCTCGGCGCGCTCGACCAGGCGTTGAATTGCCGTCAGGTTGAAACCACCCGCCTGCAGCTGCTGAATGAGTTCGAGCCGGGCTATATGGCGGTCGCCGTAATAGCCGATGCGCCCTTGGACGTCTGGGGCGGGGAGCAAGCCGCGGGACTGGTGGGCGCGGATGTTGCGCACCGTCATCCCGGTCTGCTGAGCGAGTTCGTCGATCGTGAGTTGGTCTTTGGTCTCAACCATTGACACGAATCCTATATTCAAGACAGACTTGCATGAAACATGATTCCATGTAACATAGCCACATGACACCCGAACTTTTCACCTCGATCCTTGCTGCAGCTGAAGCTGCCCCGCCAGCCGGAGGCGCCGCTCTCAAGGAAATAGTTATCGCCACGCTTATGGGCGGCGTCGCCTTGGGTGGCGTCGTCCTTCTGGCCTTCGGCCACCGTGCCGGCAGGATCACCTGGCTCCAGACCGCCGGGGACTTTGCGGGCAAACAGCTGAGTCTTCCCGCTTGGGCCGCGCTTCCGCTTGTGGTCTTGACGACCTCCCTGATCGCCGCCGTATTCGGGCTCTACTGGGACGTCTCGCTGCATATCTCGAAGGGCCGCGACGAAGGCCCGCTTGCAAACCCCTCTCACTACTTCATCCTGGTCGGACTTCTGGGGTGCTTCTCGGCCGGAGTGCTGGCGATGACGATGCCCAAGCCCGGCACAAAGCCGAGCCCGTGGGCCGTCAAACTCGCCGAAGGCTGGTACGCGCCCGTCGGCGGCATTCTCATCGCGGTCTCCTCCGCGTTTGGCCTCGCTGGATTTCCGCTTGATGACTTCTGGCACCGCATGTTCGGGCAGGACGTCACGCTCTGGGGACCGACGCACCTGCTGATGCTGACCGGCGCGGGCCTTTGTCTGATCGGGGCGTCCGTACTCCTTGTCGAGGGCGGACTTGCCACCGATCGCAAACGCGGCGACCGCAAATTGACCACTCGCGAGAAGGCTGTTCGCACGGTCCGTCGGTCGGCCTCTGCCGGCGGATTGCTCGTAGCACTCGGCATTTACATGGGTGAGTTCGACTTTGGTATCGCCCAGTTCCAGCAGGTCTTCCACCCATTGATGGTGATGTTTGCCGCAGGCGTCGCGCTCACGTATGCACGATTGAGCATCGGCAGGGGCGGAGCAATTTTTGCCGTGCTGTTTTATCTCTTGGTCCGCGGTCTGCTCACGCTGATCGTCGCCGATGTTTTCGGGCGCCCGACCGCAAACTTCCCGATCTTCATCGGCAGCGCAGTCGCCGTTGAGCTTGCAGCTTTCGCTTTTGGCGCGAAGCTCTTCCAGAAACCAATGCAGTTTGCAATCGCCGCAGGGGCCGCGATCGGCACGCTCGGCCTTGCTACCGAGTGGGCTTGGAGCAATGTCTGGTCGGTCTACCCGTGGGGCAGCGCGCTGATGCCCGAGGGCCTGATCGTTGGACTCATCGCCGCTATCTGCGGCGCTTTCATCGGGGCCTGGATGGCGAACGCGTTGATGCTGCGACCGCGTCCAACCGGCGCTTTGCGCTTTGCCCCAGTCGCTTCCTTGCTGGTGCTGATGGTGATGGTCGGTTACGGCCTCAACCAGTACTCACCCAAAGGCCTCGAGGCTCAGCTCACCAACACGGTGGCCACCCCGCCGCCGGGTGAATCCGGCAAGTGGGTGAACACCGTCGCCAAACTCAATACGACTTATTACGACACCGATCAGAAGTGGGCCAAGTCAATCGCCTGGCAGGGTCCGGGCTTCGTGGTCACCGACTTGAAGCGGATCGGCCCCGGCACCTACGCGACCACCGCGCCAATCCCCGCAAACGGGAAATGGAAGTCGATGCTGCGCTTCCACAAGGGCTCGTCCCTGATGGGCGTCCCGGTTTTCGAGCCGCTCGACGAGGCGATCCCCGCTGCCGAAGTACCCGCGTCACCGCAGGTGACACGCCCACTTCAGCCCGACCGCGTAATCCTTCAGCGCGAGGCGAAGTTTGATGGCGGCTGGCTTCCACTGCTCGGATATTTATTGGTCTTCGCCATCGCGATGCTGCTGCTCTGCCTGCTGGCCTGGGGGATTCAGCGCGTCAGCACGCCGCTCACCGAGCAACAAGGCGCGTCTGACGACAAGGCGGAGGACGCTAGCGAGACTCCGGCCGTTCGCAGCGGTTCCAACGGCCGGCCGTTGACTCCACGCGACGCCTGACATAACTCACGTATTGACCGGTGCGCCCGCCTCGTCCGGGCCGATATATCGAGCACGAGTCAATAGCTGACGTCGGGGACACGCCTGATCTGTCAGCGCAATTTTTGAAAAGGAAATAATGGATTTTCAAACCATGACCTCGCCGTTTGGCGGGGCTGCTGCTCGGCCCGCGGCTCCAGCGCAGCCTCAGACCTGTACACCATTGATCCAGCTACCGGTGCCTCGACCTCGATCGGCACGATCGGCATGGCAGTCACGGGGATGGCCTACCAAGCTTCGACCGGCACGCTCTACGGAGTCACGACACCGAACAGCCCTGTCAACCCGAGGAACTTGATCACGATCGACACAGCGACCGGCACGCCAACCGTGATCGGTCCGCTGCTCAACTCATCCGCAGGGGCTGAAACGATCGCCGAGATCGAGTTCGACGGCTCGGGCGCGCTCTGGGGCTGGAGCGAATCCGGCGACCAGCTCGTTCAAGTAGACACCGCCACCGGCGGAGTGACTGAATTCCCGAACGTCATCGGCACGGCCGGAGACGGAATGGCGTGGATCCTCGGTAGTGACACGCTTTGGTTCATGCCCAATGACTCGGATGGCAATTACTACTCGATCGACCGCAGCACAGGAAACGTCACAAGTATCGGCACCCTGAACGGATCCGGAGCAACAGTTGCGGCCGCCACGCAGTCCTGCGATGGGCTCACCACCTACGCATTGGAGATGGGTGCGCCGTCGACGCTCGTCACCGTTGATTACGCCACGGGCGTGGTTGCCACCGTCGGCGCGACCAGTATGACCAACGGGGACGCGCTCACATGGGCATGCGGTGCCGCAGCGCCGCCAGCTCCGGCAGCGCCAGCCACCACTCCACCGGCTCCGACTGTTACCCCGTTGCCACCGAAGATCTACTCGCTCGGCAACCGCGCGATGGCGTACTGCGCAATCAAAACGGGCAACTGCCGTGTCGGATTCAGGTTCAGCGTCAGTCAGGCCTCAAAAGTGACTCTCCGAATCACGCGCCTCTACGGACGCCGCCAGCCCGCAGAGTGCAAAACAGTGAACACTGAGAACCGCTCAAACACCGTCTGCAAGATCGGCAGACCCACCTACACCCGAACCGTGTCCGCGACGAAGGGGAGCAACAACTACACGTTCCGCCTACCGAGCACGGCGACCCGCGGCCACTACACGGTCACGGCGCGGGCCGTGAACAACAACGGCAGGTCGTCGCTCAAGACGCACGACTTCTCGGTCCCTTGGGGCTGATCAGCGCCCGGCCGTTGACTCCGCGCGACGCTTGAGCGCGGAGTTGAAACTGGCGTGAACCCGGTCGGGCAGCTTATGAAAGGGCCCGACCGGTTTGAACAGGCCGGTGAAGACTTCGTGGTGGCGCAGCACTGTTGTTGACTCATCAAGCTGCTCGATGATGAAGCGGTGGTCGGCGATGAACGCGCCGGGCACGCCGCCCTTCCAGCGCAGTTCCACATTCGGCTCGACGGTAAGGAGAGTCGGGAAGAACGGCACGGTCGCGGGACCAAGCCCAAGCTTGCCCTTCAGCTTCGCGCCCTCTTTGAGCTCGCCGACCATCCCGGGTGTCATCGGATTCCAGGCCGGGAACTCGGCGAAGTCGGTGATGACCTGCCAGACGCGCTCGGGGCTGGCCGTGATTTCGACGAACTGGCTGTTGGCGACGCTCATGCCAGCGGAAGGGTATCTCCGACCCTTCTAGGATCATCCCGGGTCCTTAGCTCAACAGGTAGAGCATCAGGCTTTTAACCTGACGGACAGGGTTCGAGTCCCTGAGGACCCACTTCACTTCAGGACGCCCCTCCTTTCACTCCATCTGGTGGGTGCCGAGTTCAGGTCGGAGAGCGGAGGGTGCGACCTCCAGCGGCTCTCTGGAAACTCTCAGCTTTCCCTCAGCCCCCGCTGACGCCCAAGGGCTTTGATCACCCCATGATCAACTTCCCTTACCTCAAGGCCGAGCTCGCGCGACGCCGAACAAAAACGATTCTGATTTCGATCGGGCTTGCTGTGCCGATCGCGCTCACGATCATGATCGGGGCCTACTCGACTGGACTCTCGAATGCACAGGACGAAGTGCTCGAGCCTCTGGTCGGACTCGGCACCGACATGACCGTGGCCAAAACCTTCACGCCGGGTCAGAGACCTGACGGCGCCGGTCCGCCGCGGATCGGCCTCGACAGTTCGTCGGCCGGCGAGTCCTTCTCGCGTGACGTCTATACGACCGGCTTCAATGGCGAATTCTCGAGCGCGAACGTGACCAACGTCTCCAAGCTCGACGGGGTCAAAAGCGTCGTCGGCGGATTGACCGTCAACAACATCAAGGCCTCGGGGACGGTCCCGTCGGCCGGCTCCGCTCAAACTCCAGGACAGGGCGATCATGCCGAAGGCGGCACCACGGGCCGAGGCGGCGGCTTCAACATCGACAGCCGCACGATCACGGGCATCGATCCGTCAAGCGACCTTGGTCCAGTCTCCAGCGACCAGCTCCAGAAGGGCACGCTGCTCGGCAGCGGCGACGCCAAAGAGGCGCTGCTCACAGCCACATACGCCAAGACCAAGTCCCTGACAGTCGGCGAGACGATCACGCTGGATAACACGAAGTTCAAGATCGTCGGGATCGTGTCGGCTCCCCTCGCAGGATCAAGCTCCGACATCTACGTCAAGCTCGACCAGCTCCAAGGCCTCGCGGACCTCAAGAATAAGGTCAACAAGATCTACGTTCGCGCGACCGACCAGGGTGCCGTCGCAACCGTCAGCAAGGAAATCAAGTCGGAGGTCAACAACGCGACCGTCACTACCAATGCCAGCCTCGCCGGCCAGGTCAGCGGCTCACTTGTGGACGCCAACAAGTTGGTCCAGAAGATGGGCGTTTTCCTGAAGCTGATACTTCTGCTCGCGGCGATCATCATCACGACGATTCTCACGCTCAACGCGGTCAACAAGCGCACGCGTGAGTTCGGGACACTCAAGTCGATCGGCTGGAGCAACGCGCGGTTGATCCGTCAAGTCATGGCCGAGTCACTCTCGACTGGGTTGATCGGCGCGGCTGCCGGTGTGCTGATCGGCGCCGCAGGCATGCTGATCGCGAAGGCCGTCCCGATGACCATGAAAATCAGCGGACAGGCCACTGGCGGCGGAAACGGACCGCCCGGTGGTGACGAAAACATGACCGGCGGACCGCCCGGCATGGCCAGCGCAGCGTCAAACGCCGTAAGCCAGACAATCACCGTTGTCCCATCGATCAGCGTCACAACGATCCTGATCGCAGCCGGAATAGGCGCAACGACTGCGCTCGTCGCAGGCGGACTCGGATCCTTCAAGACATCAAAACTCAGCCCAGTGGAGGCGCTCAAGCATGTCGACTGAAACTCTCAACCAATCAGCCGTTACGGCCCCCCAGGCCACCGGCAACGCCTACGAACTGCTGGCGGTAGGTCGCACCTACGCGACCGAGGCCGGCGGGATCGATGCGGTCAAGAACATCGACCTTGTGATCGGGCGCGGTGAGTATGTCGTGATCGAGGGACCGTCGGGTTCCGGAAAGAGCACTCTGCTCCAACTGATGGGCATGCTCGACCAGCCCACGAAGGGCCGCATCAAGTGCGGCGGCTCGGAAGTCTCCGAACTCTCCGAATCGGAGCTCGCCGAAATGCGCCTGAACAAAGTCGGGTTCATCTTCCAGCAGTTCAACCTGATCCCCACGCTGACGGCGGCGCAGAACGTCGAGATCGCGATGTTCCCAACGGCGCTCACCAAGAGCGAAGCAAAGCAGCGGGCAATCAACCTGCTCGACCAGGTTGGGCTGGCCGACCGCGCCGACCACCACCCAAGTCAGCTTTCAGGTGGTGAGCAACAGCGCGTGGCAATCGCCCGCGCCCTCGCCAATGAACCCGAGATCCTGCTCGCAGACGAGCCGACCGGCAATCTCGACACCGCGACCAGTAGCGAGATCCTCGAGGTCGTTCGGGGACTCTGGGCGGAGGGCTTGACCGTAATAGTGATCACGCACGATCACTCGATCGCCGAAGCGGCGCCGCGCACGTTCACCATGCGCGACGGGGAGATGGTGACCGTGCCGTGAGACGATCAACCGAACAACTCGCTGTCGAGCTCGCCGCGACGCTGGGCACTTCATGGTGATCTCGCAATCCCTTCCGGCCCGCATTCCCAAGCGCGCCTGATCAACGAGTCTCGTAACGGGGGTGCCCACTGGCGACAGAACTCTCAGTGAATTCTCAGGAAACGTACAAGCACGCTTAATCCGAGCGCGCTTATATGTACTGGTAAGCACTGCGGATCCGGTCTGCCTCCTTGAGCGAGCGAGGCCTACCGCGGCGATCAACCTTTGAGCGAGGGGCGATCGCGGCAGACTGCGGTGTTCAGGCGGTTTCGGCACAAGAGGTTTCCCCCTCCCAGCCGGAGCCGCCTTTTCCTTTTGCGGACTTGACTTTCGGCTAGCGGCTAGCGGTTTCGCGGCGCAGGCCCTCGCGGTACGAGCGAGCCTGAATCGCGAGTGCCACAAGGTCTGGATCGCGGGCGGCGCGGCGGTACTCGTCGGAGTCGATGAAACTCGCGGGACGGTCGCTCGGCCGCTCAGTCGCCGACGGTGAAACCGGCTTCTGCTGCTCGATTGGAAGACGCCAATCCATACAAATTGTGTCGGCGTCCTACGGGATTACTTGAGTACGGACTATTCGGGAGAACGCTGCTGCGTGCCGCGCCGGACAAGCACGATCGCCGCGAACTGCAAAGGCAGCCGCGCCCACAGCGCCCAGGCCGGGAACTGCTTGAAGCGATCGGGGTTCAGCGCCATGTTGATGTTCGCCGGGAAGACGGCGATCAACAGTGCGATCAGACCTTGGCCAGCAAGCTTGCGAGTCCCGGGAATCAAAACGCCGACGGCGCCAGTGATCTCCGCGACGCCTGAGATCTGCACGAGCGCCTTTGGGTTGGGCAAGCTCTTGGGGACAATTGCTGTGTAGAACTTCTCGTGGGTGAAGTGCATGATCCCCGACCCGAGAAAGAGCAGCGCAGTGCCGAGGCGTGCCGCGGATGTGGGGTCCTTTGACATCGGCGCGAAGCCTATCCGCTGGTAATCTGCCTGCGATTCACGGCCCGATCGTCTAATGGTTAGGACGTCGGCTTTTCAAGCCGAAAACCGGGGTTCGACTCCCCGTCGGGCTATTGGATCAGGACCGAGAAAAGGCGCCCTCCCAGGGGGCGCCCTTTCTCGTACTGAATTCGACTCGGGGGGAGTCGCGCGGGCTGCTCGGGTGTCCGCGCGTCCGATGTCTGAAGTGAGATTTCAATGCCCGGCCAGTCGGGCCTGCGCAGCGCCTCAACGTGCCAGCGAACTTGCAGGCGAGACGATCCGCCAGACGGCCTCGGTGAGGCCTTCTGCCGCGCGGCGGGCCTGCGCGTCTGTCGCTTCGCGACCCACCATCTGGTGCAGCGCGCGCTCGCCGGTCCAGGCGAGGATTTCGGAGAGGGTAAGCACCATCGGCTCATCAAGTTCGGGGCGGCGTTCTCTGAGCGCGGGCGCGACCGAGGCGGCAACCGCCTGAACGACCGCCTGCCAGGTCTCGCGCGAGTCGGCATCGTACTCGGCCATCTCGATCAGGCTCGAGAGCACGCCGGCGTGGCTGCGCCACAGCTCAACCAGCTCGGCGAAGGTTCCTGCGAGCTCGTCGCGGCCGGCTATCGGATCTGCCAGGAATCCGGCGGCGACACGCTGGAACGCGAACAGCTCGGTCTCTCCCAGCCGTTGGACAAGCTGCCGCTTGTCGGCGAAGTGCAAGTAGAAGGTCGCGCGCGAGACCCCGGACGCCTTGACGATCCGGTTTACGCTCAGGCCAGCGAGCGAAGCCCCGGCGTCGAGCAGTTCGATCGTCCCGTCAAGGATGCGCTGCTCGGTTTCGGCGCGGCGCAGGCGACGGTCGACCTTTCCTCCGGACAAGTCGTTCATCGGGTCTCGGGAGTAAAGCGCACCGGGATCGATTTGTGCTGGTTGAGAAACAGCGACTGGGCGCGCACCGGCTCGCCGGCCAGCTGCATGTCGGGCAGGCGCAGGAGCGTCTGCTCGAGCATCACCTTCAGCTCCAGCCGGGCCAGCGCCGCGCCTAGGCAGAAATGCCTGCCCCCGGCTCCGAACGCCTGATGCTGAACGCGCGAGCGGGAGACGTCGAACTTTTCGGCATCCTCAAACACGCTCTCGTCGCGGTTGCCCGAGATGTACCAGAGCGCGAGCTTGTCGCCCTCCTTGATCTGCTGGCCGTGGAGCACCGTGTCTTTGGTTGCCGTGCGGCGCATGTAGCTGAATGCCGGGAAGCAGCGCAGGCACTCCTCGACTGCGTCTTCGATCCGCTCCGGCTCGTCGCGCAGTAGCTGGCGCTGGTCGGGATTCTGCATCAGCGCGAGCATGCTCTGGCCGTAGACGGCACGGGTGCTGTCATTGCCCGCCGCCATGAGCAGGCCGAACGTGGCGACCATTTCGGCGTCGGTCAGGTGGTCGCCGTCTACTTCCGCGGCCGCGAGCGCCGAGGTCAGATCGTCTGTCGGGTTCTCGCGACGATCGGCGATCAGGGGCAGCACGTACTCAAACGCCTGAGCAACCACGGCCGTGACTTCGTCGAACTGCGGTCGATAGTCCGGGTCCTCGTAGCCGAGGATGATGTTCGACCAGTCGACGAGCTGGACGTCGTCCGACTCGGGCGTGCCGAGCAGCGAGCCGATCACGCGCGCCGTGACGTGCGCGCCCACGTCTTTCACCAGATCGCACTCGCCACGCCTGGCGACTCCGTCGATCGCGTGGTCGGTGATCGCGCGAATGACCTCGGTGTGCGCAGCTATCCGACGCGGCGTGAAGGCCTGCTGGAAGAGCGCCTTCATGCGGTCGTGCTTGGGCGGGTCCATCGCGATCGGCTGCATGCGCATGAGGTCAAGCGGCACGCCGATGTCGTCGAGCAGCATGATCCCGCCGCGCTCAGACGAGAAGGTCTCGAAGTCCATGCTGACCGTGCGTAGGTCCTCGTGGCGGACGACAGACCAGAAGCCGGCCTCCTCGGGGAACTGCGAGATCTGTGAGAAGTGCATCGGGCGTTCAGCGCGCAGCTGGGCGAAGACTTCGTAAGGCGGATCTTTGCGCCAGAGGGCGTGATCGCTGAGGTCGATTGAGGAGAGGTCTGGCACGGTGGCAGTCGTATTCATGTCGCCACCATACCAGATAGATAGACAGTCTGTCTACCTATATTCGCCGCGGCGGGCGGTGTCGTGCGGTCGATCCGGACCGACGCCTCGCGGCGGACCCTGGGCACCCACTCAAGCCAACGCGGCGTTCGGGGTCTTCGCCGAACTGCATCATCATTTGAGAACCCGCTCTCTCGTGCCTCGCGAATACGCGAGAGGATGAACACGTGGTAGTCCATCGACAGCCCGAAGAGCACGACAAACCGGAACAGCGGTAGGAACGGGATGATCGCGCCGTTGGGCGTGAAGCCGAGGAGTTCGTGGCCCCAACCGCGCTGGAAAATCGTCAAATACGGCTCTTGGGTCGATTGCCATGAGTGCATCATCGCCGAACCCCCCGCAGAATCCAATACGGGGAGCTGGCGAATGCAGAGGGGGATAACCCGAAAGCTGCTGTTACTGGCCGTGGCCGAAACGCACGTCCGGCAGCACGGCGCCGGCCCAACGCGGCAGATACCAGGCCCATTTGCCCATCACCCGCAGTAACACCGGCATAAGCAGCAGCCTGATCAGCATCGTGTCAAGCAGCACCGCGATACCGAGAATCACGCCCATCTCTTTCGGTGGGAGGGGGCCGGAGATCGCGAAGGTGAAGAACACCGCGACCATCACGGCGCCCGCGGCGAAGATCACGCGGCCCGAGTGGGCGACGCCTCCGACCATCGCTTCCTTGGGGTCGTGGCTGCGGTCCCAGTGTTCCTTGGCGCTCGAAAGCAGAAACACCGTGTAGTCCATCGAGATCGCGAACATCATCGCGAAGAAGAACACCGGGCCCCAGGCGTCAAGGAATCCCTGCGGATCAAAGCCCAGCACTCCGCTCAACGCGCCGTCCTGGAAGATCAGCTTGGCGACGCCGAACGCGGCGCCGGCGGCGAGGAGGTTTGTCAGCACGCCAGCTGCCGCCAGAAGCGGAGCGCGTAACGCAACCAACAGCAGTAGGAATCCGAGCGCCAGTACCACGCCGATCACCAGCCACGTCTTGTCGGCGAGTGCCGACTCGAGGTCGTGGTTTTCCGCAACCACGCCGCCGATCAAAGCGCCCGTGGGCAGCTCAGCTCGCAGGCGATCGATTGTCGGACCGATCGTCGGTGACGACGGGTCGGCGGTCGGCACCGCGTTGTACATCGTGTAGCCACCACTGGTTCCTGCAGGTGCAACCGCCGCGATCCCCTGGTCGGACTTGAGGACCACAGAACTCTGAGCTGCGCCCGAGTTCGGCACGACCACCTGCATCGTCCCTGCCGCGCCTGGACCGAGCGCATTTGAGACCTTCTCGTAACCGACGCGCGACTGGTCGCCTTCGGGCACGACCTTGATGGACGGCATTGCCGTATTCAGGTTCAGTACCGGCAGCGCCAACGCCACGAGGATCGCAACTGCCGCTCCACCGAACGCCCACGGATGACGCCAGAGCCGCTCAGCCCAGGCCGCAAACGTCGGCGAGCGGTGCTCGCCGCTCTGGCCCCAGGGCAGTGCGAGCTTGTCCACCTTCGATCCGAGCCGCGCGAGTACGGCTGGCAGCAACGTCATCGTTGCGGCGAGGATGAACAACACGGCAAGCATGATTCCGAGACTCATCGAACGGAAGGCCGGGCTCGGAACGAGCATCACGGCAGACAACGAGATGAGCACCGTCGCGCCCGAGAACAGCACCGCCTTTCCTGCCGTGTCCATCGTCGCGGCGGTCGCGTCTCGTGGCGTCATTCCCGCGCCGAACAGCGCGGCGCGGTAGCGGTGCACCATGAACAGCGCGTAGTCGATACCGAGCGCCAGCGCGAACATCAGCGCAAAGTTCATCGCCCAGATCGACACCGGCGACACCTTGGTGACCAGATACAGCGATCCCGCCGCGGCGACGAGCGAAATGATCGTCAACATCAGCGGCAACCCGGCCGCGACAAGCGAGCCGAAGGCAAACAACAGGATCAGCAGCGTGACCGGCCAGGAGATCAGCTCGGATTTCATCATTGCGTCGCGATTGGCGACGTTGAAGTCGGACCACATACCGGGCGCGCCAGTGAGGTAGGCGTTCACGTCGCCCGATCCAGTCGCGGCGATCCCCTCTTTCAGCCGGTCGGCCGCGCGAACCATTTCATTGCTGTCTCGAGCGGCGCCCGCCTGAACAACGGCAGTCTTTCCGTCCTTGGAGATCGTCACGCCCGTGCGCGGGGCGGCGACGGTCGTCACCGCAGGATCCGCGTTGAGTTGTTCAGTCACCGAGGCGACCGTCTGCTCGAACTGCGGAGCGGAAGCGTTCAGCGTGTCGGAGGCAACCACGACCATCAGGCCGTAACCGCCGAACCCGCCGAAGTCGCGGTCCACAACGTCGCGGGCGGCGACCGATTCAGAACCAGACGCCTCCCAACCAGCACCCGAAAGCGCGTCCTCGACCCGCGGTGCGAAGAACCCAAGGACGACGATCAGCAGGACCCATACGACCAGAACCGCACGGAAGTGGTCGGACATATAGGCGCCAAAGCGCCCGATCGACCCGAACTGGGGTGAGGTTTCGACTGAGGTCATTGGGATGACCCCTTGGCACACGCCGGCTCTGCGCTTGTGAATTGGCGCAGGATCAGTGAGGCGCCACAGAAGCCGACGCTCGCGTAAAGCAGCTGGTTCACGCCGACAAAGCCAGTGAGCAGCAGGAACCACGGCGAAACGAGTGCGGCGAGCGCCGTGGCGACCAGAAGGACGATTCCGGCGAGCAGGAACAGCAGTCGCTCGAGCGGCCAGGCGCCGCCCCAGGTCTGGCCAGCTTGCTCTTTGCAGGTTGAATCAGCGTATTGAATGACAGACATGGCGTGCGGTTCCCCCTTAGAGGATCGAGGCGTGAAGTAACAACACTATACAACTTTACAGTTGTATATGCGTTATGCTGGTTCAACGATCCGCTACCGACAGGAATACGATCTGAAAATGGCCGCCGGGAACACAACTGAGTTTGACCTCAACGACCCATTGATCGATCTCGTCGCAGAGCGCTTTCGGGTGCTTGGCGAGCCGATGCGCCTTCGTCTGTTGAACGCGCTCCGAGCGGGTGACGCGTCAGTCGGCGAATTGCGCGACGCGCTCGGCGCGTCCCAACAGAACGTGTCAAAGCACCTTGCGATTCTGCACCAGTCAGGGATGGTCGCCCGCTCGAAATCCGGCAACCAGACCAGATACCGGATCTCCGACGAAAGCGTCTTCGAGCTCTGCGATCTCGTCTGCGGCGGCGTGCGCGAACGGGTCGACATGCTCGATTCGATCCTGCGATCGAGCGGCGCGGCTTAACCCCACCTGAATCTGTTGCAGGCCGGGATCGAACGTGCCGGTTTTATGATTGAGGCATGAACAACTTGACCCTATGGCTCGTGCTCGCAGGCGTTCCCCTGATCTTCGGGCTGCTCGCCCAGCTGAGCGTGAAGCGCACCTTCGCGAAGTACAGCGAGATCCCCACAGCCAATGGCATGAGCGGCGCCGACGCGGCCGCCGCAGTGCTGCGTTACTCGGGTCTCCCCGGTCTCACGATCAACCCGATCGACGGTCAACTCACCGACCACTACGACCCGCGCAACAAGACCCTCAATCTATCGGCCGATGTCGGCCAGGCTCGCAGCGTCGCCGCGATCGGCGTAGCCGCCCACGAGGCTGGCCACGCGATCCAGGACGCCAAGGGTTACTGGCCGATGACCGTCCGCCAAACACTCGTGCCTGCTGCCAACTTCGGCGGCTCGCTCTGGTTCCTGCCGGTCTTCGCTGGGTTCATCCTGCAGTCAACCGGGCTGGTCACGATCGGGCTGGTGCTGTTTGCCGCGGTGGTGCTCTTCCAGCTGGTCACCCTGCCGGTCGAGTTCGACGCGTCACACCGCGCGCTCGTGGCGCTCGAAGAGAACAACCTCCTTGCAGGTGGCGAGATCGATGGAGCCCGCGCCGTCCTGCGCGCCGCTTCGCTGACCTACATCGCCGGCTTCGTCGCCGCGCTCGGTCAGCTGATCTACTTCTTCATCGCCAGCCGCGGCTAGCTAGAGAATCTTCACCGGCGTGCCCGGTGGCGCGAGCTTGAAAAGCTCGCGGATTTTCGCGTTGGTGACCAGAACGCATGGATCGGAAGTGGTTCCAGGAACTCGCTCGGGACGATTGGTGCCGTGGATGCCGACGGTTTTGCGGCCCGGCCAATCGGTCTTGGCGTCAGAGATCGCGGAGAGACCGATCGCGAACGGACCAAAGCGCCCCTTCGCGTCGGTGCTGACCAGACGGTTGCGCACGTAGAAGCTGCCGGCCGGAGTTTCATGCTCTATCCGGCCGACGGCAACGGGAGCCGTCCAGACTTGCTGTTCGCGCTTGAAGAGCTTGACGGTGCGCTGAGCACGATCGATCTCAATGCGCGAATGGACGACGCGGTACTTGTCAAGCGACGCGCGTCTGACCCAGCCCGTTCGCTGGAGGCGCATCGGCAGACGCACCTCCGTCCAGACGGTGCCATCGCTGTAGACGCGCTCGCGCAGGGTGAGCACCAGTTCACTCGTCTTGTCGGGCGTGAAACGAGTCAGCGTGCGCAGCTTCGCGCCGCGCTCACCGGGCCGTGAGAACGCGCTGACCTTCTTGCTCACGAAGGCCCAGCGAGTGGTGTCGAGCTCGTTCGAGAGCAAAGTTTCGGTGTAGTTTCCGTTCGCGCCCGCTGCCATGGCTGAGCCTGCCAGCGCGAGAACGATGGCGGTGGTTGTGATCGACAGGGCAATGAGCCGTGTCAGCGATGCGGAGGCACGCGAAGTCATACAACTGAGTTATCGGGCGATCCGCGCCCAGGCTGCAACTTATGGCTGGACAGCTACCCTTCAGGCTTCTTCCGGGCGCGTAACTCAGCTGGTTAGAGTGCCTCCCTTACAAGGAGGAAGTCGCAAGTTCGAATCTTGCCGTGCCCACTTCTTCCCGGTTGAACGAGTCTGCCACAATTAGCGCGCATCCTGGGGATGTAGCTCAGTTGGTTAGAGCGCCGCCCTGTCAAGGCGGAGGTCGCGAGTTCGAGTCTCGTCATTCCCGTTTCGGTATTGGATTTGCCTGCCGAGCAAACCTCGACAGACGTCTCACCTTTCGGAAGGGGTCTGCGCGGGAAAGAGGCTTACGAGCCGAAGGCCGCATCGGCCGCGCGGTAGATCTCCATCAACTCTTCTTGCACGTTGCGACGCTCCTCGGGGCTCGGCGGTGAGAGGCGCTTCCAATCACCGCTGGTCTCAAGCTCCCAGGCATTCGAGTTGTCCGCGAAGCATCGGTCCAACGTGTCAAAGAGCGCATCTTTAAGGACCTCGTCCTCGACGGGTGTGACAAGCTCGACGCGGTTGTCGAGGTTGCGGCGCATCAGGTCGGCGGATCCGATCAGCGCGGTGCGTTCATCGCCGCGGACGAATCCGTAGATCCGCGAATGCTCCAAGAATCGACCAACAACTGAGTTGACGCGGATGTTCTCCGAGACTCCCGGAACGCCGGGGCGCAGGCAGCAGATCCCGCGCACGTTCAGCTCGATCGGTACACCCGCGCGCGACGCTTGGTAGAGCGCTTCGATGCAGGCGACGTCGACCAGCGAGTTCATCTTCATGCGGATCTGCGACGGCACGCCTGCCTTGTGCGCCGCGATCGTCTTGTCGATCTGATCGAGGATCCCTGAGCGCATCTGGCTCGGGGCGATCAGCACCTTGCGCATTTCGTTGGGGCGCGCGAATCCGGTCAGGTAATTGAACATGTCGGTCACGTCAGCGCCGATCTCAGGATCCGTGGTGAAGAGACCGAAGTCGGTGTAGAGGCGCGCCGTGGTCGAGTGGTAGTTGCCGGTCCCGATGTGAACGTAGTTGCGCACGCCGTTGCCCTCGCGGCGCACGACCAGAAGGCATTTGGTGTGCGTCTTCAGAGACGGCGGTCCGTAGACGACGTGCACTCCCGACTGCTCGAGTTCGCGCGCCCATTGGATGTTCGCGCGCTCATCGAAGCGCGCCTTCAGCTCGACCAGCGCAACGGCCTGCTTGCCGCGCTCTGAAGCGCGGATCAGGGCGGGCACCAGCGGCGAGTCATCGCTTGTGCGGTACACGGTGAGCTTGATCGCCAGCACATCCGGGTCGTTGACGGCCTCCATCACAAAGCGCTCAACGGTCGCGCTGAAGGACTCGTAAGGGTGGTGGACCATGAAGTCGCCCTCGCGCATGGCCGCGAGGATCGGGGTCTGTTCGCCGTCGGCGTCGCGCAGTCGTGCCGGCACGATCGGCGACCATTTCGGGTCGCGCAAATCGGCATGCCCTGGCAGCTTCACGATCCCCCAGAGGTCGACCAGGTCAAGTAGGCCGTCGATCTCGTAAAGGTCGCGTTCTTCTATCTCGAGCGACTCGACGAGCTCTTCGCGCAGCTCGCGGGAAACACCCTTCCCGACCTCAACGCGGACAACTTCGCCGAAGCGACGGCGGCGCAGTTCGTCCTCGACGGCGCGCAGCAGGTCGTCGGCCTCGTCGCTGACGGTGAAGTCGGCGTCGCGGGTCACGCGGAAGGCAGCGCATGCGATCACTTCAGTTCCAGGGAAGAGCGCGGAGAGGTTGTCTGCGATCACTTCTTCGAGCGGGATCAGGTAGTTGCCGATCTCGTCGAAGCGCGGCAGGATCTCCTTCGGGACCTTGACCCGCGCGAACGTGGTCTGGTCGAGCTGCGGATCGCGCAACAGGACGGCGAGGCTCAGCGAAAGATTCGAGATGTAGGGGAACGGTCGGCCGGGTCCGACCGCAAGCGGCGTCAGTACCGGATAGATCTGGGCGTGGAAGATTCGCCTGAGCTCTTCGCGTTGATCGCTGCTGAGATCTTCTACGTGGCAGATGTGGATGCCGTGCTCGGAGAGCTGCGGGATCAGTTCCTGGTTCAGCAATCGCGACTGGCGGGCGATCTGCGCGCGGGCGCGTTCGCCGACGCCGTCCACGGTCTCGTCGGGCGTGCGACCGTCGGGGCCGCGCTTTTCGATGCCTGCGTCGATCAGGTCGTGCAGACCAGCGAGACGAATCATGATGAATTCGTCGAGGTTTGATGAGAAGATCGCCGTGAACTTGACGCGCTCGAGCAGCGGAAGGTCCTTTTGCTCCGCCAGCTGCAGCACGCGATCGTTGAATTCCATCCACGAGAGTTCCCGGTTGAAGAAGTGATCACGATCGAGCAGATCGACTTCGTCAGCCTGCAGTTCACGCGCGGCGGTCTCTGCCGTAGTGCGCGTGGCCGGAACCGGGGTCGATTCATACGCATCGCGTGGAGTCACTGTCTGGCGCGACTGGATGGAGTTCGGTTCCGTCACGAAAGCAATTCCAGCAGCTTTCCCTCTCGAAGTCCACCCTTGCCAATCCGCAGCGGGATCTCCAAGCGATCGCCGATGTCCTCAAGGATCATCACGCCGGCCGGCAGCACCTGCACGCGCTCGGGGTCAAGCCCGAACTCTTCGGCGACCTCAGACGCGTCGTTGCGCGTGATCAGCCGGATTGCGCGCTCCATCGTTTCGTGCTCAAGCACGTTGCCGACCATGCGCCGCATCGAGGATGCACTGCCGCCAATCGCGATCGCGTGGTCCACCTTTGGGAAGGGAAATTCGTCGAACATCGCGGTGATCGCGCGGCGCGCGGCGTCGAGGTCGTCGACGCTCGGCGGGTCGTTGTGGATGTGGCGATCAGTGATCATTCCCGAGCCGATCCGGAAGGACGTGGACCACTTGACGCCTTCCTTCAAGGTGCCAACCGCGATCTCTGTCGATCCGCCGCCGACGTCGACCACAGCGATCGACCCCTCTTGTTCAGACATCGAATGCGTCGCACCGAGGAACGCAAGCCGCGCCTCGTCGTGTTCGTCGAGCACGTCGATCCGAACCCCGCTCTGTTCTTCGACGGTGTCCACGAGCTCGTCGCCGTTGGTCGCGTCGCGCGTAGCGGCAGTTGCCATCGCGTAGACGTCGTCGGCACCGAGCACCTTCGCGAGTTTCACCTGGGTGGAGATCGTGCGGGCGAGCTCGTCGATCTTCTTGTGCGTGATCGAGCCGTCCTCTTTGAGGCCGCGGCCCAGGCGCGTAAATGCGCGCTGACTGAGCAGCTGCCGGAATCCATCGCCGCTCTTCTCGGCCACCAGAAGCCTGGTGGTGTTCGAGCCGATGTCGATCACCGCTGCCGGGTGCTTTCCGTTGCCATTCTTCGTTTCGTCTGACATGCGCCTATCTCACCGATCAGAGCGGACTGATCTCGCGCAGGCGCTCGGAGAGCAGCCGACTGAAGATTTTCTGCGTCGGACCAGTCGGTTGCTCGATCGCAATCGAGAGGCTGGTCTCTTCGTCGATCCGAGCGCGCATCGCCACTCGTCGGCTGGCGGCAATCAGGATCGCTTCGATCTCGCGCACGAACGGTTCGGGCGCCTCACGGTCGCCGAGTTCGGTCTCGATCGAGGAGATCGCGGCGTCGGCCTGCATGCTCGCGAGCCCGCCCTGCTTGAAGCGGAAGTCCGTGACATCGCCGACGGCATAGACATTGGTCGTTCTCTCAACAAGCTGGTTGGCGTCCACGTGGATGAAGCCGTTCTCGTCGGTCGGGATTCCGTCTGGAGCGCGGCCCGTCAGGCGCGGCATCGCGAAGAGGTGATCGGCAGCCTGGCTCGTGCCGTCGCTGAAGTGCGCGGTCGTTCCGTCGAAGGCTTCGACGGTCGTGCCCGTGTGCACGACCACTCCAAGCTCTGCGCACAGCCGGCGCACTGCCGCGCTGTTCTCGGCGCCGAAGACTTCGAGCGGCTCGGCCTCTGGCGTTGCGATCGAAATCACTATCTGCTGGCCCCATTGGCGCTCGGCGCGCTCGGCGCACATCAGGGAGCATTCGTAGATCGGCAGCTGCCATGTCGGTCCCGACGGCGCCGTGAAGAGCACGCTTTGCACACTGCCGGCGTCGATCTCGGAGACGATTTTCTTGAGCTTGTCGAGCGACCCGGGCACGCCGAAAGTGACGGCGGGATCAGCGAGATCGGCGTGCGTATTCGTGCCTGTAGCGATCACCAGAGCGTCGAAGTTGAACTCGTCGCCCTCGGGCGTATAGGCCTTGGATGCGGCAGCGTCGACGCGCTCAAGCGTGCCCTGCCACTGCGTAACGTTGGGGTGACGGATCACTTCGGCAACCGCGTACCTGGCGGTCTTCGTGACGCCGAACGGCTCCATCACCATGTTCGGTCGGTACTGAAATTCCAGCTGCGGCGAGATCAGCGCGACGTTCGCGACAAGGTGCTTGCTGCCGGAAAGTCCGAGCGTCGCTTCGAGCGCGCCTGGTCCGCTGCCGGCAATCAGAATCTCAGGTCGCGACTCGCTCATGGACAGAATCTACAAGCGCGCTGCCGGCTCCTGTGAAGGGTTGGCCAAATCTGCGCAGATCCCGATTAAACGCCCTTCTCGTTCCCCTTGCGTTTGGCGCGATGCGCGCGTAAACTGAGCACTCCGGCCGGACGGCACTCGGTTACGTCCCTGGCAGACAACTCAAGAGAAAACATGACACTCGGTCGCGCTCCGCGGCGCATTATGCGCACGGCAATTCGCAAATCAAATTCACGCTGTTCGCTTCTGCCCGCGCTGACGCTTGCCGCGCTTGCGCTGATTGGCAGCGGCTCGGCGTCGGCCGCGCCAGGGGGGCTCGACTCTTCGGTATGGACGGGTGGCCTTTTGACGCAGCAGTTGAGCGCGACTGACGACGCTGCGCACGCTGTGCTCACGCAGCCCGACGGCAAGTTCATTGTCGTCGGGTCGGGTGACCCCGCGCCGGGCTACGGCGGGTACTCGGTGGCGCGCTACAACGCCAGCGGCACGCTGGACAGCAGCTTCGGCGGCGGCGACGGTCTGGTCCTGCAAGCGACGGGCCAGGATGGCGAAGCGACGGCCGCTGCGCTCCAACCGGACGGCAAGATCGTCGTTGGCGGAACCTTCTGGAACGGCCCGGCGGCGATGGAGCAGTTCTCGTTCATGCGCTTCAACTCCGACGGCACGCTCGACGCCTCGTTCGGTTCGGGCGGCGTGGTCCAGGTCGGGTTCGGGTCGTTCGGCGACTACCTGCAGGGAATAGCGATTGACTCGCTCGGGCGCATCGTCGGAACGGGCATCATGACCACGAACATTGACGCTGACCCAGACTACGACCGCGCCGTGATGGCGACCGCGCGCCTGACGAGCACCGGCGCCCTCGACACCACATTTGACGCCGACGGCAAGGTCACCACAGTCCTCGGCGGTACCTCGATCTTCGACAAGTCGCGAGCAATCGCGATCGACTCATCCGACCGCCCCGTGATCGCGGGAGACACCTATGCGGCCGATGACAACTTCGATGATTTCGTGGTCGTCCGCTACACCACGAGTGGCGCGTTGGACACCAGCTTCAATGGAACCGGCAAGCAGATCGTGAAAATCGGCTCCGGAACGCACGACGATGGCCGTTCGATCGCGATCCAGCCAGACGGCAAGATTCTCGCGGCTGGCCTCAGCAACAACGAAAACCGCTTTGCGGTCATCCGGCTGACGACCGGCGGGGCATTGGACACGTCGTTCGCCTCGACCGGCAAGTTCGAAACAGCCCTCGCGGGCTTCTCGACGGCCGGCGCCAATGCGATCCGTGTCCAGCAGAACGGCAGGATCGTCGTCGGCGGGTTCGCGGACGACGCCAGCGCCTCGCCGCGCTTTGCTCTCGTGCGGGTGACCTCTGCCGGCGTGCTCGACTCCACTTTCGGCACTGGCGGGATCGTCACCACGAACGTCGGCGGCCCGGCCGAGGACTCGGATTGGTTCTGCGACCAGACCGCCCCGCAGTGTCCAGGGATTCACGGCTTGGGAATCCTGAACGATGGCGACCTCATCGGAGTGGGTGCCAAGCGCATCGAGACCAACACCGACTTCCAGCTCGCTCGCTACGACGGCGACGTGCCGACCTTGCCGACGGTCTCGATCGCAAGCCCGGCGAACGCCTCTACGACCGGCTCAAGCGCGATAGCAAACTTCACAACGACCACGCCCGGCGGCGTCGCTCTGAAGCAGGTCACTTGCCAACTCGACTCGAACGCGCCTGCTATCTGCGCAACCGGCCAGAGCTACAGCGGCCTCGCCGTCGGCGCGCACACGATCACCGTGCGCGCGACGGATTTCACCGGCATCACAGGCAGCAGCAGCGTGAGTTTCACCACCGGTCCGGCTCCGGTCGTGGCGATCACCGCGCCGGTCGAGGGCGCGACGCTCGCCGGCACGAGCACTTCGGTCACGTTTTCAACGACTGGATCTCCGACCAGTGTGACCTGCGCACTCGATGCCGGCGCGGCCACGGCCTGCAGCAGCGGTCAGAGCTACAGCGGACTCGCCCCGGGACTGCACTATGTGACCGTCACCGCAACCAACGCAACGGGTTCCGACGCCAAGGTCGTCAACTTCAGCGTTGTTGACAATACGGCGCCGACGGCGCCGACTGGCGTCGCGGCGACTGGCATAACCACCGGCAGCGCGACGATCAACTGGAGCGCCTCCACCGACAACGTCGGCGTCACGGGCTACGAAGTCTTCCGCGGCGCCACTTCGCTGGGCACCACGGCCGGGACGAACCTCGCGATCACGGGTCTTGCTTGCTCGACGACCTACAGCATTACGGTCAGGGCACGCGACGCGTCTGGCAACTGGAGCGCCGCCAGCACGGCGTACTCGCTGACCACGACGACCTGCCCCGCGCCGGTCGTCACGATCACCTCGCCGACCGCAGCGCAGGCATTTGCCGAAACCACCACCAGTGTCACCCTGAATTTCACCGCGACTGGCTCGCCTACAAGCACCACTTGCAAGCTCGACGCCGGCGCGCCGGGCCCCTGCACCACCGGGCAGACATTCGGCGGGCTGGCGCAGGGCCCGCACTCAATTCTCGTCAGTGCGACCAACGTGGGCGGCGCCGCCACAGCCACGGTCAACTTCCGCATCGTAGACAACCAGGCTCCGACCGCGCCGAGTGCGTTGACCACTTCCAACATCACCCAGACCGGCGTGCGCCTGACCTGGACGGCCTCTGCCGACAACGTGGGCGTCGAGCAGTACAACGTGACGCTGCTCGACGCGCTCGGCGGCGTCAAGTGGATCGGGTACACAAACACCGCGTCGGTTCCGATGACGCAGTTCGACCTCCCGACCAATGTGGATCCGAGCGTTACCGACGCCGGCCTCACCTGCGGAACTCAGTACTGGTTACGACTCGATGCCGAAGACAACGCCACCAATATTGCCGGCGCCCCGGCGCGCAACAACAGCGCCAACAGTATTGACAAGGAGTTCTTCACGCTCCCCTGCGACGCCGCGCCGACCGTGACGATCAGCAGTCCGGTCAACGCCTCGACCCTCACCGGTTACAACACGGCGATCAACTTCAGCGCGACCGGCTATCCAGCGACCTTCACATACACGTGCAAGCTCGATGCGGCGGCCGCCGCGGCCTGCGCGACCGGCCAGGCCTACGTCGCACTTGCTCCCGGCTCCCACACCGTGGTAGTCACCGCCACCAACACGACTGGCAGCGGTAGCGCGACCGTCAGTTTCACTGTGCCCGACATCACTGTGCCCAGTGCGCCGACTGGCCTCGTGACGTCCGCGCCCTCCCCAACCGGCGGCACACTCAGCTGGGCAGCCGCGAGTGACAACGTCGCGGTTACGGGGTACGACGTCTTCGTCAACGGCACGCTCAAGGGCTCGACGACCGGCGCGACGTCGCTGGCGATCACCGGACTTGCCTGTGAGACGACCTTCAGCCTGACGGTCAGAGCGAAGGACCAGGCCGGCAACAGCAGCGCGGCGAGCTCGGTCTCCTCGCTCACCACCGCCACATGCCCTGCGCCGGTCGTGACGATCACAGCGCCGACGGCCGCGCAAGTGTTTGCTGGCACCACGGCCAGCGTGAACATCGCGTTCACGCTGCTGGGTGCGCCCACGAGCATCACCTGCAAGCTCGACGCCGGCGCCGCGGTCCCGTGTGCGACTGGCAGTTCGATCTCCGTGCCGACGCAGGGTCCGCACACGATCATCGTGGCCGCCACCAACTCCGGCGGTACCGGTACTGCCACCGCGAACTTCCGCATCATCGACACCGTCAAGCCGACGATGCCCACCAACCTTCAGGCCACCAACATTACGCAGACGAGCGCGCAGTTCAACTGGACCGCCTCGACCGACAATGTCGGAGTGGAGCAGTACAACGTCGAGCTGGTCACCGCTGGCGGAGTCAGCTTCTGGGCCGGATTCACCAACTCCACGTCGCCAAACATCACCCGGTTCAACTACCCGGCCGACCGTGACCCAATTTCGACCGCGCCGAACTTGAGTTGCGGCACCGAGTACTGGTTCCGGCTCAGCGCCGAGGATGGCGCCACGGATGCCGAAGGCAACGGCTCTCACAACGTCAGCACCACGACGGCTGACACGTCGTTCATCACCGGCGCCTGCCCCGCGGGCCCGACGGTCACGATCAGCAGTCCGGCCAACAACGCCTCGCTCGCCGGCGACAGCACGACGATCAACTTCACCGGCGCAGGCGTGCCGGATGCGATCACGTTCACCTGCAAGCTGGATGCGGGAACGGCTGCGCCGTGCGTGACGGGTCAGTCGTATACATCGCTCGCCGCCGGAGCTCACACTGTGGCGATAACCGCCACGAACTCGGTCGGAAGCGGCAGCGCGACGGTCAACTTCACTGTGCCCGACCTCTTGAACCCAACAGCACCGACCAATATTTCCAACTCCGCCGTGACCACCGGCAGCGCGACGATCAACTGGACGGCCGCAACTGACAACGTCGCCGTGACCGGCTACGAGATCTACCTCGGTGCCGCGGTAAATCCAGTCGTCGCCGTAAACGGTGCCGCGACTTCTGCCGTCATCCCGACGCTGACCTGCTCGACCGCTTACTCGGTCACCGTGAAGGCGAAGGATGCGGCTGGCCACAAAAGCCCGGCCAGTGCGGCGACGAACTTCACGACCCTCGCCTGTCCAGCCCCGACCGTGACGATCACCGCGCCGACCGCAGACCAGGTTCTGGCTGGCACCGCAACAACCGTCAAACCGCTCTTCACCACGACGGGCAGTCCCACAAGCGTGACGTGCACGCTCGACAACCTCGCCGCGGCCGCCTGCATCAGCGGCCAGACGATCAGCGGCCTTGCGCAGGGGCCCCACACGCTCACGGTGTCGGCAACCAGCGTCTGGGGCACGGGATCCACGACCGTGCAGTTCTCCGTCGCAGACACAATTGCTCCCGCCAGGCCCGGCGCCCCGACATTCAGCAACGTCACGCGCACGGCCGCGCAAATTGACTGGACGGCGGCGAGCGACAATGTCGGCGTGGCCGGCTACGAGGTCTTCTTCGACGGTCTGTCCAAGGGCACGATCACCGGCGCCCTCACGTTCAACGCGAGCGATCTTACCTGCGGCACGTTATACAGCGTGACCGTCAAGGCCACCGACACCGCTGGCCTTGTCAGCCTCGCCAGCACGGCTGGATCGCTGACCACCTTGCCGTGCCCCGCGCCCGCAACCGTCGTGATCAACTCACCGGCCGACAACGCGACGATCGCGACCAGCGACGCGACGGTCGTTTTCACCACGGGTAGCGATCCGACCACGGTCACCTGCAAGCTCGACGCTTCGGCTGCGGTGCCCTGCTCGTCGCCCGCGACGTTCAGCTCACTCGCGCCCGGCCCCCATGCGGTCACGGTCACCGCCAGCAATGCACTCGGTGGCAACTCAGACTCGGTCGTGTTCAGCGTGGCGGATGTCACCGACCCGTCGCCGCCGGGCGACGTTGTGGTTTCCAACATCGATGAAGACGCCGCAAAGATCGACTGGACCACTGCGACCGACGACGTCGAAGTAACTGGATACGAGATATTCAAGGGTGCAGTGAAGATCGCGACGCTGGGCGCGAATATCCGTAGCTATACGATCAACAACCTGGTGTGCGACACGCCTTACTCGATCACAGTCAAAGCAGTGGATGCCGCGGGGAATGCAGGGGCGGCGGCCGCACCCCAGTTCTCGACGCTCGGCTGCCCGGCGCCCCCGTTGGTTGCGATCACCAACCAACCTGTTGTCACGAACGGCAACGCGATCCACGTTGAGTTCGCGCTCAGCGGTGGCGCGGCGAAATCTGTGACTTGCCAACTCGACCAGGCTGCCGCCACTGCGTGCACGACACTCAACTCAACTGGCGGCAGCATCGACTACTCGAGTCTCGCCCCGGGACCCCATTTGATCACGATCGCCGCTCGCAACAGCAATAGCGACCCGGGCACCGCGACCGTAAACTTCACAGTCTCATCGCCGACTGCGCCGCCTATTGCGCTGCCGGCCGCATCCCCAGCGATCAAATCGGCCCCGAAATCCGTCAAGGCCGGCAAATCGATCGCGCTGAGGCTCGCATGCCCGACGGGTTGCACCGTGAGCGCAGTCCTAAAACTAGGCAAGAAGTCAGTCAAGCTCAAGTCGATCGCGGCTAAGGCGAATCAGGGCACGCTGACAATCAAGCTCAGCTCGGCCGTGACCAAGAAAATCACGCTCGCGCTCAAAAAACGCATCAGGGTAAGCATCGTCTTCACGCCATCAGGCGGCGGCGCACCCAAGAGCGTCGCGATCAAATAGCCCCGCACAAAGCAGAAAGGGCCGCCCCATATGGGACGACCCTTTCGATTTCCTATGCGACGGGCGGACAGTGAGAGTCAGCGTCCTGGTCGGTGGGACGTGCTGCTAAGCACAGCTAGTCGACCACTGGCACTCACCGGTGCAAGGTTTGGATTCCTTTGAGCGGCTCGCACCACCGGTCAGAGTTCCCGCACCTCCAGCGTCCCGCAAAACAATTGATTCAGTCGGACCACCTCCTCTCTCTGGTGGAACTATTGAAGCAAGCTAGACGGCGGAGGGATCCGGCACGATCCGGATGTACGGCTTCGGAGACTCCCAGCCGTCGGGGTACTTCTCCTTGGCTGCCTCGTCGGTAACTGAGCCGGCGATGATCACGTCATCGCCCTTGTTCCACTGCGCCGGTGTGGCAACGGCCTCCTTGGCTGTCAGCTGAAGCGAGTCGATCACGCGAAGGATCTCGTCGAAGTTGCGGCCGGTCGTCATCGGGTAGACGAGGATCAGCTTGATCTTCTTGTCCGGTCCGATCACGAAGACGTTGCGCAGCGTCTGATTCTGTGCCGGGGTGCGATCGGTCGAGTTGACGTCCTCACCGATCAGCTCGAGCATGTCGTACGCGTTGGCGACGGCGTGGTCGGTGTCGGCGATGATCGGGTAGTTCGGGCGGGTGCCCTGGGTCTCTTCGATGTCGTCGATCCACTTCTCGTGGTTCTCGAGCGGGTCGGTCGAAATACCGATGACTTTCACGCCGCGCGCGGCGAATTCCGGCTCGATGCTCGCGAGGTAGCCGAGTTCGGTCGTGCAGACCGGAGTGAAATTGCGCGGGTGCGAGAAAAGCACTGCCCAACCGTCACCGAGCCAGTCGTAGAAATTGATCTTGCCTTGGGTGGTCTCGGCGTCGAAGTTCGGCGCGTCTGATCCGATTGTCAGTGACATTTTTGAGTCTCCTGGGGTAAGTAGAGTCTTGAACTCATAATACCCCTAAACCCGATCGGAATGGTCGGCTCTCGCAACTTCGCACCCGCCGCCGTTTTCTAGGTGGCAGGCAGCCAGACTGCAGGACGCAGATGTCAGCAACTCTCCCTCCACCCACTCTCCGAGCCTTGGCCACGGCGGCGGTTCTGTTGGCCGTTCTCATGAGCGGTTTGTTGCTGCATGCCGCGTCGGCCACGGCTGCGACCTCGGGACCGAGCGCTTTTCAGGCCGAGGCGTCGCTGCTGAAGCAACGCGTCGCGCAGATCGGTTCGCAGACGCCTGCCGGCATGTACCCGCTCGGCACGGGCCTTGATGGCGAGCTGCGATTTTCTGAAGGCTGGACCTCGGGCTTCTGGGCGGGCACGCTCTGGCGCGTCGCAGATCTCAACCGCAGCGAAGCGTCAACGGCCAACGCGCTCGCGGCAACGATCGACCACTTCGGATTTGAACGGACCCAGCTCCACGACCTTGGCTTCATGTACGGCGAGAGCTCGGTTGCTGCCTACACCCGGCTCTGCAGAACCGCGGACGCGATCCCCGAATGCAAGAAGCTCCGCGCAAGCGGAATGCTCGCCACGTACACCCTTACCAAGCTCGCCCGCACGACCGGCCTGGGAATCATCCCGCTCGGTGCCAAGACCTGTTCAGACTGCAAGGTCGGCGGCGCAGAGACGATCGTCGACAGCATGATGAACCTGCCCCTGCTCTATTGGGCGGCCAGGACCAGCGGCAACATCAAGTACCGAAACCTCGCCAGAAAGCACGCCGACTGGGTCGCCAAGAACCTCGTTCGCAAGGACGGCTCGACCTTTCAATCCGCGAGCTACCCGCGCAGGTCCAAGGCGCCAAAGCTTGTAAAGCACACCCACCAGGGCCTGCGCGGAAGTTCCACCTGGTCGCGCGGACAGGCCTGGAGCATCTACGGATTTGCCGACGCGGGCAAGGAGTTCCGCAGCAAGGCTTACCTGTCGGTCGCCGAGCGCAATGCCAACTTTGTTGCCACGCACCTTCCCGCCAGCGGACTACCGCTGTGGGATTACGACGCAGAGCCAGGCGCACCAGTGGACGTTTCGGCCGGCGTGATCACGGCGGCCGGGCTGTTCCACCTTGCCAATGCATGCAAGGCGGTCAAGAACGGCTGCACGGAAGCAAAGCGCTGGCCGACGCTCGCGCGCAAGATCCTGAAGGGATCACTCGCGAAGATCCGCAAAGATGCGCCGATCGGCTACCTCGGAAATCAGGCTTACAGGATCGGCGGCAAGGACACCTGGGATGACGACGCCGAGCTGATCCTGGGGCTCGACTACGCGCTCGAAGCGATCAAGCTTTCACGCGCCGAATACAAGTAGCGGCTCGCCATGGCTGCGGGATACCCACAGGGTTTCGGGTCTACTGAGGCTCAGGCGGTCATCAAGATCGGTTCGCGGCTGGAGCGCGAACGCTGCTTCTCGTCGTGCAGATCCTCATCCACGCGGGCCAGGAATGCATCGACCGGCTCGTCTGGTTGGCGAATCGTGACTGCGACGCTTGCAGTGGCGAGCAGATCCGGGCACAGGTCTGATCGTGCCCGCGTGATTGTCTCGCGAATGCGGCCTGCGATCACCTCGGCGTCACGTCTTTCGGACACCGCACAAACAGCCGCGAACTCGTCGCCTCCGCGTCGCGCGACCAGTTCGTCGACGCGGACGCACTTGCGCGTCGCTTCGACGGTCGCTCGCAGGACGCTGTCGCCCAACGCGTGACTGTACGTGTCATTTACGGACTTGAAGTCGTCGATGTCGATCCCGAGCACGGCAACGTATTTGCCCGTCAGCTCGGATCGGTCGAGTTCGTCCGCAACGCGCTGACGCAATCCACGCAGGTTGGCCGCTCCGGTCAGCGGGTCGACCACCGACGTCTCGACGGCGCGTGATGCAAATGCCAGCGTCGATACTCGCGCCTTCGCAAGCATGACTCCGATCAAGGCGGTCACGAGATAGCCCATCAGGACCTTCGCGGTCGTGAACGGATAGGCGCTCGAGTAGAGCGCAGCCGCGTACAGAACGGCGGCGAGGCCCAGATATACAGCCGCGCGTTTCGCGCTCAGGAAGTAGCAGGCGAACAGAGTCGGATAAACGTAGAAATCGACGAAGTCAGGGCTAGCGCTCCCGGACGCCGCGATCACTGCGGTCAACAGCGCGAAGATGAGGACTACGAAGCCGTGAAGCCACGGGGTCGCGAGTTCGCGGCGCGAGGCCCAGTATGTGAGCGGCGCAATCGCCGCGATCGCTGCGATCAGGACGATGGCGACGGGACTTCTCAGTTGCGTCGCAAGGCCTGACATCGCGGCTATCGCAAAGGTCGTCGCCATGACCACCGCCGTCCACGTCGCAACCACCCACGCTGTGTGCGTCCCGAGGGCGCGATTGACCCAGCGCGCGATTCGCACTTCTTCAGCCTCGTCGGCGATCGCTGATTCACTCCGCTCGTTCGGGCGGACAGCTATCGAGCGGCGGTAGGCGGCGAGGTTACGAACCGTCTCGTCGCCGGAACGGCGGTCGGGGTGGGCGTCCAGCTTGGCCATGTGCAGCGCCTCGTCGGCTCGCAGGAGCATTTCGTCGGCGGATTCGCCATCACGGTGGATCACGTAGCCAACGCTCGCATTCGGGTTGACCTGCGGGCACACTTCTTCGCGGGCACGTCTGACCGCGCCAGTCAGTCGCGTTCGCAGGTCGCCGAGATTGCGCCCGGCAGAGATGGCCACGACCACGACAAACTCGTCTCCGCCACGTCGGACCAACAAGTCGCTGGACTCGAGTTCTCCCGCCAACTCATTGGCAACGGCCTTGAGTAGCTCATCGCCCCTGGTGTGACTGAAGCGGTCGTTGACCTGCTTGAAGTCATCGAGGTCTATCGCGTAAAGCGCGATGCGGTATTGACCAGCGGCGCCGATCAGGTCTTGCTTCAAGCGTGACCTGAGCCTTCTCACGTTCGCGCATCCGGTCAGCGCGTCGGTGGTTGAGAGTCGGTGATTCATCTCGGCCATCGTTCGCAGTTGGTACTGCGCGTAGATGGCTGCCAGAGCGATCGAGCTGAACGCGATGAATGTCACGAGGACGTAGGTCCCGGTTGAGGGTGCCGGCGCCGCCAGCACTGCCGCCGCCGCGACCAGCGCGCCCGCCATGCAGTACGGGACTGCGACACGCGGAGTGTGCAGAAAGGCCGACGCGAGAACCGGGAACATCATCAGCGGAGTGATCATGCCGACGGGTGCGCCGATCTCGAACGCAACTCCCCCGATGAGAAGTATTCCGAACGAGATCCTCACGTGGGGGCCCCATTTCGCATTGGTGGCGACGCGCGCGCCGATCAGCCAAACAATGCTGGAGAGCGCAGCGATCGTCGCGAGCACGCCAATACTCCTGGACATCGGCACGTCTGTTCCGAATGCGATCAACAAATAGGAGAGCCCGCCCGCGCCATAGAGCAGGGCCGACGCATACCAACCAGCCTTGGGTGACATTCCGATGCCCTCGAAGCCATCGTGATCGATCTCGTACTCGGAGTCGTCAGCGCTGGACTCGATCGGCGGAAGCCCGACGACGACCTCGCCGGTGCGGTTGTCGATCGCCGAAAGCAGTGCATTCACGACGCGAGGGTCAAATTGCGATCCCGCGTGCTTGAGCAGTTCGTCACGCGCGACCTCGAGCCCGAGCGCCTTGCGATAAGGCCGGTCACTCATCATCGCGTGGTAGGCATCGCAGACGAGCACGATGCGGCTCGCCAGCGGAATATCGTCGCCCGCGATCTTGTCGGGATATCCGGTTCCATCCCAGCGCTCATGTTCGTGACGTATCGCTTTGGCGACGTCTTCGAACCCGGGGACCTTCGAGACGATCTCCTCGCCGATCTGCGGGTGCTGTTTCATGACCCGCCACTCCTGCTTGTCGAGCTTGCCGGGTTTGTTCAAGATCGAGTCGGGGATGCCGATTTTGCCGACGTCGTGGAGCAGCGCGACGTCGGCCAGTTCGTTGCGCTCGTGCTCGTCCAGGCCCAACTGGTCGGCCACGCCCATCACCATCTTCAAGGTCTCTTCAGAATGGTCTCCGGTGTAACCGTCGCGAGCTTGCAACGCGGCCAGCAGCGAGCGAACCGTCGAGACAAAGCGACCGCGCTCAAAGCGAACTTTCCAGAGGCGTTCGGTCAGGAAGCCGACGAGAATGATCGTGGCCGGGAAGGCGCGAAGACCGACGATCGCCATCGGAAACTCGGCCATGCCGAAGATCAAGATCGGCATCAGGCCGAACGTGACTACCAGGGCGGCGATCTGCGCGAACCTGATCGCTCGCCGGTCCCAGAAATGCCGCATCCCCGCTGTGGCGGGCAGCAGGACAAACAACAGCATCGCGGGCTGATCAAAGTGGCTGGCCGTCAGCGGCGCGATCACAAAAGTCCCAAACGTGAGCAGGAAGTACCACGGCTCGGCGAACCTGGTCCTGTCCAGTGCGAACGAGAACACGATCGATGTCAAGAACCAGCCCACGAACAGCGCGCTGCCCATGTCGATATGGTCAAACACCGCGAAGTACGTCGCCGCCACGGCCGCGCTCAGCAGTCCGATGCGCATGGAGATTGATCGCATCAGTCCGTCGTCGATCGTCGCGTTGTGTCGAGAGAGCCGCTCGGAGTCGTCCTGGTCCGGATCGTCGCCATACAGCGCGTCCACTGGAATGATGCTTCGGGTTTCAACGTCGTCCTGAGAAGTGCGCTTAGGGCTTTCGCCGGCCAGGCTCTTGGCGACCAGCGAGGTCATCGACGAGCGATGGCCAATCAAGCGTTGTGAATGTTCGTCGATTCCGTGATCGAGTGCCGCGAGGAACTCCGGGACGATTGCGGGGTCAAATTGAGTTCCGGCGTTGCGCGCAAGCTCTTCACGAGCGAGCTCGGGAGACATCGCAGAGCGATACGGCCGGTCACTGGTCATCGCCAGATACGCATCGCACACCAGCACAATGCGACTCGTGATTGGGATGTCGTCGCCTGCGAGGGAGGCGGGGTAGCCCGCGCCATCCCAGCGCTCGTGCGAGTGACCGATTGCGCGAGCGATCTTCTCGAAGCCCGGCACGTCTCCAACGATTCGCGCACCGATCGCGGGGTGCTCGCGCATTGTCACCCATTCGTCTTCGTCGAGCGAGTCGGGCTTCTGCAGGATTGCGTTGGGGATGCCGATCTTCCCGATGTCGTGCATCAACGCGACGTCGGCGAGCTCGTTGAGTTGCTCTTCGGAGAGGTCGAGCCGATCGCCCACTGCCAGGGCCATCGCCAGCGCGTCGGCGGAATGCCCTGCGGCGTACCCATCACGAGCGTGGAGCGCGTGCATCAGCGACATGACAGTTCCGCCCAGGTGCTGACGATGTAGAAGAGTTGCGACGAAGTTGTTGCTGATCGAGGCCAGCAAGACGATGCTGGCGATCATCAACGGCGCCTCGATCATTGCGTCACCGAGGGCGGCCCCTCCGGCGATTGCAAAAGAGACAGCGGTGAAAATGCCAAACCCGATCGCGAGGCTCAAGACTCTCACTGAACGGCGAAACCACCAGGCGTCGGTAAGCACAAGCAGCGACGGGTAGATCCCAAGTAGGACTGCGGGCGAGCTGAAGTCGACCGCGATCGCGACGAACATCAGAATGTTGCCCCAGTAGACCCACGTCAGTCGGACCAGTGAGACCCGATCCCAGCGGGCGCGGCGCAGGATTGCGAAGCCGGTGACCGACGCGAGAAGCAGTCCCGCGGTGAGAATCGAGAAGTGACCCGATTCGATCGCGAGGGCGACGATGATCACGACGGTCGCGGCCATGTAACCCATCGACATTTTCGCGGCAGCCATCCGTGACTGCGGCGAGTGGAGCATGTAGCCGCCCTTCAAAATCGGACCAGCGTCGCGGTCCTCGGTGGCGTCCGGCGAACCGGCCTGGCTTGGGGCAGCGGTCATGGCTATTTATCGACATTCCTTACTCGTCAGCAACCTACGATCGGACCACCGATCGGACACAATCGGAGTACGCCCGGTGCCGTCGATGGGTTGGCGACGGCGTATTTCGGGCACAAATTGGAGGACCACATGCCCTTCGACGCTCTGAAATCCGCCGGAAAGACCTTCAAGGACCGCGACCTCAGCTCGTCGGCCGCAGCGCTGACCTATTTCTCGATTCTCTCGATCTTCCCGGCGATGATTGCCGTGATTTCTCTACTCGGGGTGATCGGTGAGAGCGCGATCCAACCGATCATCGATCAGGTCGAGTCGGCGGCGCCGGGACCGGGCCGGGAACTCCTCGTGGAGTCGCTCACTTCGATCGCTGCCAACCGCGAGGCGTCGGTCACCGGCCTGGTGATCGGTGTCCTGCTCGCCGTCTGGTCTGCGTCTGGCTACGTCGGCGGATTCATGGACGTCGAGAACGCCATCTACGCGACCGAAGAAGAGCGTCCGTACTGGAAGAAGTACGCGACGAGGTACCTGCTGACCGCGACGCTGCTGTTCCTTCTCGCGATCTGCGGCATCGGCCTCGTGTTCACCGGGAACCTGGCCGGCGAGGTGGGCGACATCATCGGCATGGGCTCACAAGCGGTTGGCGTATGGACCGTGCTGAAGTATCCAATTCTGCTCGTCGCGATGAGCTTGATGCTCGCGCTCCTATATTGGTTTGCGCCGGACGTCAGGCATCCATCGTTTTTGGCGATCGTCCCGGGGAGTGGCCTTGCCATTCTGTTCTGGATCGCCGCGTCGCTGCTGTTCGGCGTGTACGTGAGCGAGTTCGCCTCATACAACAAGACCTACGGCGCACTCGGCGGCATCGTCATGTTCTTGGTCTGGCTCTGGATCACCAATATCGCAGTGCTCTTCGGTGCCACGCTGAATGCCCAGGTTGAGGCGCGGCGCGGCGGCGAAGTCGTACCGGAAGAAACGGTGATCGCGCGGTCCCGATCTGCCTAGCGGCGTACGCCGCTGGGCGCGTCGTCGAGAATCGATCGCACCAGCGGCAACAGATCCTTGGACAGAAATGGCTTCTCTATGAAGTTGAGTTCGGCGTCGGAGATTCCGTCGCGGATGACCATGTCCGACGGATACCCGGACGTGAAAAGCACGCGCAGACGCGGGTACTGCGCAAGCAGAAGATCGGCGAGCTCGCGGCCATTCAAGCCGGGCATCATCACGTCCGTGATCACGAGGTCGAGCTTTCCTTCCATCGACTTTGCGATCGCGAGCGCCTCCTCGGCATTTGCCGCGCTGAGCACTGTGTAGCCGTGGCGTCCCAAAGAGCGCCGGACGAGTGGCCGCAGCATCTCAGAGTCCTCCACGTGCAGGATCGTCTCGGTTCCATCGAGCGTTCCGGCGCCGCCGGTGGGATCCCCGCGGTCGGGCGCCACCTCGAGCGAGGTCGTGGGCAGGTAGATCCTGAAAGTTGTGCCGATGTTCAGCTCGCTCTCGACGGAGATGTGGCCGCCGGTCTGATTCACGATTCCGTACACCGTCGCGAGGCCAAGACCGGTGCCCTCAGACTTGGTCGTGTAGAACGGGTCGAAGATCTTCAACTGCGTGGCCTCGTCCATCCCGTGCCCTCTGTCGCTCAGTTCGACCATCGCGTAACGGCCGGCGCTGGGCACGAATCCGTTGTCCACGAAACTCTGGCCGAGGTCGCAGTTGGCGGTCGTGACGAAAATCGAGCCACCAGCTGGCATAGCGTCGCGCGCGTTGATCGCGAGGTTGATGATCACTTGTTGCAGCTGCGCCCGGTCGACCAGAACAGCATCGATCCCTGAGCCGAGATCGGCATGCAGATCGATGTTGTCGCCGATGATGCGCCCGATCAGTTCAGTGGTCTCCGTGACGACGCGATTCAGGTCGGTTGACTGCGGTTGCAACACCTGCTGGCGGCTGAATGCGAGGAGTTGGCGCGTCAGCTGCGTGGCGTGCTCGGCCGCCCTGTCGGCCTGCTTCAGATCCTCACGCGCTTCGACGGCATCGACCCCGGAGAGCGCCAGGTCCACTGAACCGCGGATCGCGGTGAGCGCGTTGTTGAAGTCGTGCGCGACCCCGCCCGCGAGCTGGCCGATTGCTTCCATTTTCTGAGCCTGTCGGACCTGGCTCTCGAGTTTGTGTTGCTCGGTGACGTCGGTATGAACTGACACGGCGTGAGATATCTGTCCGTCGTCGTCGAAGATTGGCGACACCATCACGCGGCACCAGAAGCTCTCGCCGTTCTTGCGATAGCAGAGCACCTCCTCCTCGCTGGCGCGGCCGTTTGCCGTGGCACTTCGAAGGCGCTCGATGGCGTCGCGATCGCTCCTCTCACCGATGAAGACGGAGGAATGCAGACCGATCAACTCGTCGGCGTCGTAGCCGAACAGTGCTTCGAGCGCAGGAGACGCGTAGATGAGGGGGTGGCCTTCGGCGCGCAGGTCCGCAATCAAGACGCCTTGAGTGGCGGCAGTCAACGCTCGGTTGCGCAGGTCCAGCGCTTCATCGCTGATCCGACGCCGTCGCTCGAGTTCAAAGCGGTCGAGCGCCAGCGAAAGACTCGGCGTGATCTCTCTAAGCGTTTCGATCATGTCCTCCGTGAAGAAGTTCTCTTCTTGGGCGTAGACCGTGAGCACCGCCACGACCTCGCCCTGCTGGTAGATCGGAACGCCTGCACTCGCGTAGAAGCCGACCGCCGTCGCAGCGTCGCGCCAAAGCTTGGTCTCGGGCGTCTCGAAGTAGTTGTTGACGTAAGAGATCTCGCCTCGCAGATAGGCCTGGCCCGTCGGGCACTTCGAGCGCGCGTCATCGGGATCTGTGCTGATCAACAGGCCGTGTTCGGCCAGCATGACCATTTGGCCCTTGTCGTCTCCGGCGTTGGCAACCATGGCGATCGTGCCGTCTTCTGGCACGCCCACCCACGCAAAACGGAAGTTTCCGGTGCGGAAGGCGATCTCGCAGATCTCCTCGAACAGCTCTTGCTTTGAGCCGCTGCGGCTCACGGCGGCATTCACGCGGGCGAGCATTGCGAAGAGGTCATTGCGAATGCTCAGCGCTCGTTCCACGTCGCGCAGTTTCGTGACGTCAGTACTCATACCGACGACAGCGATGACCTCACCGTCGTCGCGGACCGGATAAAGATTTGTCAGCCAGTGACGCTGCGGGTCGCCCGACGCGCCGAGGTTCAGTTCAAGATTGAACGCCGGCCTGCCGCCAAGGACCGAGTCGACTACCTCCTTCAGCGCCGGCCAGGCTTCGGGAACAACTTGCTCGAGCGTGCTGCCCTCCAACTCCGCTCTGCTTGTGCCCAGCTGGAACGCCGCGGCGTCGTTGGCAAAGGCGACCCTGTAGTCGCGGTCCACGAACGCGATCGGCATCGGCACGACCGACACGAGTTTTGCCAGGGGGACGTCAGGCGTGATTGGTAGATCGATCGAATGTAGGTTGACTTCCATTGCAGTATCCCGCGAGGTGCCTACCCAGTATTGCCGTTTTTGACTCGGCCGGGGCCGAGCGTCGATCAGGCGTTTACGCGTGGTTCGTCAAGGATCGATCGCACGAGTGCGACGAGGTCCTTCGCCACGAATGGCTTCGCAAGGAATCGGACCTCGGCCTCGGCAATTCCCTCACGGATCACGATGTCCGATGGATAGCCAGAAGTGAAGAGCACCCTCAGGTTTGGGTACTGCGCGAGCAGGAGATCTGCCAGCTCGCGGCCGTTCAGGCCGGGCATCATCACGTCAGTGACGACGAGGTCTAGCTTGCCGTCGAGCGTCTTTGCGATCGCGAGCGCTTCTTCGGCATTTGCGGCGCTGAGCACGTTGTAGCCGTGGCGACCCAACGACCGCCGTACCAACGGCCTCAGCATGTCCGAATCCTCGACGTGCAGGATCGTCTCGGTCCCGTCGATCGTGTCCCCGGCGGAAATCAGCTCGGCCCGCTCGGGCGCTACCTCGAGTGAGGTCGTCGGCAGGCAGATCGTGAACGTACTGCCAATGTTTGGCTCGCTCTCGACGGATATGCAGCCGCCGGTCTGATTGACGATTCCGTAGACGGTCGCGAGTCCAAGGCCAGTGCCGTTGGATTTCGTCGTGTAGAACGGCTCGAAGATCTTTGCCTGTGTCGCCTCATCCATCCCGGCGCCGTTGTCGCTGATTTCGATCATCACGTACTTCCCCGCCGTCGGGACGAATCCGTTCTCGACGAAGATCTGGTCGAGCTCACAGTTTGAGGTCGCGATTGTGATCTGGCCGCCATCGGGCATTGCGTCGCGCGCGTTGATCGAGAGATTGAGAATCACCTGTTGCAACTGAGCGCGGTCAACCAGGGCGGCCTCGAGATCGGGGGCAAGCTCCGTCCGCAGGGCGATGTGGTCGCCGATGACCCGCGTGACCAACCCAGTCGTCTCGGCTACGACGCGATTGAGGTCGGTTGACTGCGGCTGAAGTACCTGCTGGCGACTCAGCGCGAGCAGCTGATGCGTCAGCTGCGTCGCGTGCTCGGCCGCCTCGTCGATCTGCCGCAGATCCTCGCGCGCGGACTGCATGTCGTCCTCGGCGAGGGCAAGGTCCACCGACCCCCGAATCGCAGTCAGCGCGTTGTTGAAGTCGTGGGCGACCCCGCCGGCCAGCTGGCCGATTGCTTCCATCTTTTGTGCCTGGCGAACTTGATTCTCGAGCTTTCGTTGCTCGGTGATATCGGTGTGCACCGCCACGGCGTGGGTGATCTTCCCGTCCTGATCGTTTATCGGCGAGATCGACAGGCGGTTCCAAAAGGTCTCGCCGTTCTTGCGGTAGCTGAGGATCTCCCCCTCGCAGGAGCGACCCTCCGCGATCTCGCTGCGCAGGCGTTCCACCACGTTACCGTCGGTGTCCTGCCCGACAAAGATCTCTCCGGACTGTCCAAGCAGTTCGTCGACGGAGTAGCCGAACAATTCCCCAAGCGCCGGTGACGCGTAGATGATCGGGTGGCCGTCGACCTGCATGTCGGCAATCGATATCCCCTGGGTTGCGGCCGTTAGCGCCCGGTCTCGTAGGTCCAGCTGGGCCTCGCTGATCCGGCGCCGACGCTCAAGGTCCAGGCGATCCAGTGCCAGCGAGAGACTCGGCGTGATCTCCTCAAGTATCTCGACCATGTCGTGCGAGAAAAATCCTTTGTGCTGGGCATACAGCGAGAGCACCGCCACGACCTCACCCTGCTGACGAATTGGAACGGCCGCGCTCGAGCAGAAACCAACCTCTTTGGCAGCATCGCGCCAGATCTCCGTCTCGGGCGCTTCGAAGTAGTCGTTCACGATCGAGACCTCGCCCGTCAGGTAAGCCTGGCCTGTGGGTCCTTGCGCTCGCGGATCGTTGGGGTCGGTGATGACCATGAGGCCCTCAGCCTCGATGGCGCGCATCCGACCCTCTTCATCGCCAGCTTTGGCAACGCCTATCAGGGCCCCGTCCTTTGGCATCCCGACCCAGGCGTAACGAAAGTTGCCGGTGCGATAGGCGATCTCGCAGATTTCACTGAACAGTTCTCGCCTCGAACTGCTGCTGCTCACAGCGGCATTGACCCGCGCGAGCATCGCGAACAAATCGTTGCGGACTCCCAGCGCCCGCTCGACTTCGCGCAGCTTCGTGACGTCCACGCTCATGCCGACGACTGCGGTGACCTCGTCACCCTCGCGAACCGGATAGAGATTCGTGAGCCACTGAAGCTCGTTGTCACCCGTATCACCCAGGTCCAGCTCGATGTTGAAGACTGGTTTGCCTGTGAGGACGGTGTCGATGAGGTCCTTCAGTCCGGGCCAGGCGTCGGGGAGGACTTCCTCAAGAGTGCGGCCCTCCAATGCGTTCTTGGCCGTGTTGAGTTGACGCGCCGCAGCCTCGTTGGCGAAAACGAAGCGGTACTCACGGTCCAAAAACGCGATCGGCATCGGGACAACTTCGACGAGCTTCGCGAGAGGCACGTCAGGCGAAGCGGGTGGGGTCGTCGGCGGGAGCTCTATGTCCATGGAAGTGTTCATACGACGGTTACCCATTCTGCCTGGATTCGATCGCGTCAACCCCGGGTGCAATCACGCACTGATGCGAACGACGTCGCGGCGAGCGCGCGAGCGCACCTTCTCGTCGTGCAGCCGGTCGTCGACGCGCGCCATGAAATCGTCGACCGTCTCGCCGCTCTCGCGGATGGTGACCGCAACGCTCGCGGTTGGCAGCAGATCTGGACACAGCGCGGAGCGCGCGCGGGCAATTTCTGTGCGCACGCGATCGCCAATCGCTTCCGCATCGCTGGCGCTGTCCACAACACAGACGGCGGCGAATTCGTCGCCACCGCGGCGTGCGACGAGCTCGTCCGCACGCAGGCAAAAACGCGTTGCCTCGGCGGTGGCCTTGAGGACGCTGTCCCCACGAGCATGGCTGTACCGATCGTTGACCGATTTGAAATCGTCGACGTCGATGCCGAGCACGGCGACCCGCTTGCCCGTCAGTTCTGATCGAACAACCTCATCCAACACGCGTTGGCGCAGTCCGCGCAGGTTGGCGACACCAGTGAGCGGGTCCACGACGGACATTTCTACAGCACGCGACGCGAAAGCGAGTGTCGCCGCGCGAGCCTTCGTGAGCATGCCGACCATCATGAGGGTGACCAAGAAACTCATGAGCAGCCTCGCGGTCGGGTACGGGTAGTCGCTCGAATAGAGGACAACTGCAAACAGCCCTGCCCCGGCGGTGAGGTAGCCGAGGTCCTGTTTCGCGGGCAGGAAATAGAACGCGAACAGGACGGGGAACGCGTACAGATCCACGAAGTCCGCGCGGAAGCTGCCGGCCTCGAGGATCACGGCAGTCATCAACGCGAAGAGTGCGACGACGAACGCGTGGAGCCAGGGCGCGGCCAGTTTATGGCGCGCCGCCCAGAAGCAGAGCAACGCAAGCCCGACCAGCGCGCTGATCAGGCCGCCGGCCGCCGGACTTCTGAGGTCTGGGACGAGGCCTGTGATGGAAGCAAGGACAAAGATCGTGGCGATCATCAAGCTCGTCCACGTCGCCACGATCCATGCCGAGTACGTGCCGAGTGAGCGGTTGATCCAGCGCGCAATCCTGACTTCTTCTGCGTCGTCTGAGATCGACGGACTCCGTTGGTCCGGATGGGCCGCGATGGCGCGGCGGTAGTCGGCGATGTTCCTGACGGTGGCGTTGTACTCACCGCGGTCAGGATGCGCCGCAAGCTTTGCCTCGTGCAAGGCTTCATCGGCGCGCAGGAGCAGTGCGTCGACAGACTCGCCGTCCTGATGGATCGCATAGCCGACGCTGGCCCCGGGGTTCAACTGCGGACACACTTCCTCGCGTGCACGCCGGACGGCGCGGGCAAGTCGCCAACGCAGGTTTTGCAGATCACGCCCGCCCGAGACAGGGACGACAATCGCGAACTCATCCCCTCCGCGCCGCACCAGAAGATCACTTGGCTCCAATTCTTCAGCGAGTCCGGCTGCGACGGCCTTCAAGAGCTGGTCGCCCGTTGTGTGGCTGAATCGGTCATTGACCTGCTTGAAGTCATCGAGGTCGATCGCGTAGACCGCGATCCGATACTCGCCGCTGGTGCCGATCAGATCCTGTTTCAACCGTGAATGCAGGCGGCGTACATTTGCGCACCCGGTCAGCGCATCGGTCGTCGCGAGGCGATGATGCATCTTCACCATTGACCGCAACTGGTGCTGCGCCCAGACGGCGACCAGTGCGATCGAACTGAATGCGATCAACGCGTTGATCGCGCTGATCGTCGTGGCCGGCGGAGGCGCCGTCAGAATCGCCGCGGTCAGGACAATGGCCGCGATCACGCAGTAGGGAATCACCACGCGTGGCGCATGCAGGTACGCCGATCCCAAGACCGGGAAAAGCATCAGCGGCAGGATGACTGCGACTGGCGCTCCGATCGCGAAGGCATCAAATCCGATCAACGCGATTCCACCCGAAATCCTCAGGTGCGGCCCCCATTCGGCGTAGGTGAAGCGGCGCGCGCAGTAGAGCCAGAAGACGCTGGCCAGGGCCGCGATGATGCCACCGATCCCGATGCTCCGCGGTATTGGGAGGTCCGTCGCAACTTCGACCAGGATGTATGCAAATCCGCCGGCGCCGTAGAGCAACGCGGATGCGTACCAACCGGCCTTCGGCGACATCCCGACTCCTTCGAGAGCGGAGTGGTCGGGCTCTTGGTCGAGCTCCTGATCGCGCTCTGTCTTCTCGGACTTTCCGAGCGCCAGTGGGTTGGGTCCGTCCATTGAAATCGAATCGACGGTGCGGCGCGCAGTGAAAAGGGCCTAACGAAGTTGTGTCCGATCGCGGATCCGATCGATGGAAGGAAATCGCCCCAATATTCAGTATTAGTCGGACAGATGTCGAGATTTGGCCGGTCGCCATGGGGCTCGCCACAATACTCCCGCGATGGATCCCTCCCCAACCGCTGCCCAGGCCCAGATCCTCGAAACCCTCGAGACCACCGACGACAACTATTTCTTGAGCGGCCAGGCCGGCACCGGCAAGTCATTGGTCCTGCGCGAGTTCGTGAAGAACACAAAGAAGAACGTCGTCGTATGCGCGCCGACTGGCCTGGCGGCGGCCCACGTTGACGGCGTCACGATCCACTCGCTCTTTCACCTGCCAGTTCAGGAACACTTCATCGGCTACAGCCCGACGCCCCACCCCGAGACCGACAGGGTGCTGGCGCGAGTGGATGCGATCGTGATCGACGAGGCGTCAATGGTGCGGGCCGACATGCTCGACGCGATCGATCAAAGGCTGCAGCTTGCTCGCGAAGAATCGCGCGCGTTCGGCGACACGCAGATCATCATAATCGGCGATCTGCTGCAGCTGCCGCCGGTGGTCACGCCTGATTCACGCCAGCCGATCAATGAGCACTATGCCAGCGAGTTCTTCTTTGACGCGGATGTCTGCCAGCGCGCCGACTTCGCGACGATCGCGCTGACTGAGGTTCTCAGGCAGTGCGACGCCGAGTTCATTTCGGCCTTGAAGCGCGCGCGGATCGGGAAGATTCATCCGCAGGATCTGGCGCTGCTGAACCAGCGGGTTGCACGGGGTCTTGTGGTTGAGGACGCACCGACGCCGGTACTCGCAACCAAAAATGTGACGGTCAAGAAGCACAACGATCGCGGTCTCGCGTCGCTGCCAGGGAAGGCACAATCGTTTGTGCGCGAGTGGCGCGGGAAGGACGGCGCGGATGCTCCGCAGGATGCGCCGTGCGAGCGCCGCATCGATTTGAAGGTCGGCTGCCCTGTGCTGTTCGTGCGGAATGATCAAGAACTCGGGGTCAGCAATGGGACGACCGGGACCGTGATCGAGATGGACGAGGACCAGGTGGTCGTTGACACAAAGCACGGCGAGCTTGAGGTTGAGCCGGTCAAATGGCAGGTGCATGAGTACGTGGTGGTAGGTGGCGGGATCGAACTGCATGACCTCGGTGAGTTCCTGCAGTTGCCGCTGCGGCTGGGCTTTGCGTTGACGGTGCATCGCGCACAGGGGCAGACCTATGACCAGGCGACGGTGGACTTTGTGGAGGGGCGGCCGTTTGCGAGTGGGCAGGGGTATGTGGCGGTCAGCCGGGTGCGGGGGCTTGAGGGGCTGACGCTGACCAAGCCACTTGTTGAGTCAGACTTTCGGGCTTCGGGGCGGGCGCTGGCGTTTCTGCATGCGAGTGTGCGCGGTTGATCGTCGATCCCGAGGCGAATCAACGCGTCAAACTCGTCGGCACGACCGAGACTGCAACGTGCGGCCACACCCGCGTGATCTCCCGGAGTTGGAGTTTCTCGCCCATCACTAGTCCGGCGTGCTCGCCGTGCCTGGGGATCGCGTGGCGGGAGATCACGACGCTCAGGTCGGTCGAGGCGACTTCCCGCATGCTACACAACCTCAGGGCATGCATCGCGTCGCGGAAGAGTGAGGCAGCGGCACCCATCTTGCGCCCGAACCGAGCGTTGGTTGATCACATGACTTGAGGCGTGGAATCAGTCGTCTAGCGAATGAGTTCAACCTCAACGCCAGCGGCGACGTCCGCCCAGGCGCGATCGGCGGTAATCGCAGGTAGCTCCATCGTCGTGGCGAGCGCCAAGCATGCGCGATCGGCGAGCGAAAGGCCAGCGCTGCGAGTTCTGCCGTAAAGCTCGCCCGAGACCTCAGCGTGTCGCGCGGTGAAGTCGGCGCGGGCGATCACGCTGTCGGCCGTGCCGATCAACGACGCGGGCATATTCGGTCCGAACTTCTGATGCAGCTCGGCGAGATTCACCGTCGAGATGAACGCTGCATTCGCAAACGAGGAATCCACCGATTCCAACAACGCCGCGACTCGATCCGCGCCGGGCTCATCGCGAAGGAATGCCATCACGGCGCTGGAATCGATGACGAACTGCACGGTCAGTGGTCTGATTCGCGCTTGGCCTCGGTGCGACGTTCGGCGATCAGTTCGTCGACGGAACCGCCTTGATCACGAAGGCTGCCCCGGGCGTTTTCGAGAACGCGGCGTCGCTGCGCTCGCGGATCCCGCAGGATCACCGCGCCATCGGACCGCGCCTCAACGCTGACAGTGCCCTTTGGCTCAACGCCCAGGTGCGCGCGCAGCTCCTTCGGTAGTAACAAGCGGCCGCGGGCGTCAGTTTGTACTGAGATGTGCGTGTGAGGCATGCGTCCATTGTAACGTTTACGGTCAGCGTTACATCGCTAGTTATTGTTACGAGCTTCTTCTTGGCTGGCCAGCGCTGGCGGTGGATCAGGTCCTTCTTCGGCGTCGCGAGGAATGAATCGGCACCCGAGTGGGTCTGCGCCAAGTTCAGTTGACACTTTGGGTTTAGTGTGAGCAAAAGGACGGAGTGTCCGACGATGTTGTGCCAGCCCACCCGTGGGCGAGTGTTCCAACGCCACAGAAGTTGGCGAAACCTGGATCACAAAAGCGCGGCACGGTACCCAATCAGCACCCATCGCGGAGGCAGAATCAGCGGCGAAGCATCCACGGCTCAGGAAAGCAAAGCCGACGCCCAGATTCGAACTGGGGACCCCTTCATTACGAGTGAAGTGCTCTACCAACTGAGCTACGTCGGCGCGTGTCATCGGGTATCGGCAGACGCCACCAATCCCCATGCGCTCGGCAAATAGTAATCGCCCGTCAGCGCCCGCGAAACTTTTCCATCGCGCGGCGGTCCGGCTTGGTTGGTCGGCCTGCTCCGGGCGCGCGCTTCAACGGACTCGGAGTGATCAACATCTTGGAGTCGTTCCGCGACGGCAACCGCCCGAGCCGACGCTCACGCTCGCTTCACCGGCGACTTCTCAAGCGCCGGCGACGCGGTCTTTCGATCCTCGATCAAGTCCCGCACTGCGTCTTCAATTGCCACGCGCCGCTCTGGATCGACGAACGCTTCCGGCCCGCCCAGTTCCTCTACACGCGCGGCGATCGTCCAGCCGCTGTCGTAGCGGTCGAACACGCGCGGGTCTATGTACGACGAGCGCGCAACGCTCGGGGTGTTTCCGAGGAAATACGCAACTTCTCTACATGCGGCGCTCTTGGCGCGCTTGCGCTTTGACTCGGTCGGGACGAGCTCGCGCTTGGCGGCCAACGAGACTGCAGCGAGCACCGTTCCGTTCCAGGTGCGGAAGTCCTTGGCCGAGTAGTCCGCGCCGGTGAGTTCCTTTATGCGGTCATTAATGTCGATCGAGACGACGTCGCGCCATCGGCGTCCATCTTTGTAGGCGAGCAACTCCTCACTACCGCCGCGCCGCTTTAGCATCGCGTCGATCACGCGGACGACGCCGGGCTCGGAGATCGCCTGAACGCGTTGCTTGCCCGACTTCGCCCGGTAGTCGAAGATCGCGTGGCCATCCTCGATCTGCACGTGGTCGCGACGGATCGTCGCCAGGCCGAAGGTCTCGTTCTGTTCGGCGTAGCCCTCCGTGCCGATCCGAAAGAAGCCGAGATCGAGCAGACGCAGCGCGCATCCGAGTACTCGCTCGCGCGTCAACTCTCGCTGGCGCAAGTCCTTGCTGACACGCGCGCGCAACCTGGGCAGAGCAGCCGCGAAGTCAAGCATCTCGTCGAACTTCTCGCGGTCCTTGGCGGCGCGCCAAGCTTCGTGGTAGAGGTACTGCTTGCGGCCGGCGGCATCCACACCGGTCGCTTGAAGGTGGCCGTTCTCACGCGGGCAGATCCAGACCTCGGTCCAGGCTGGTGGGATCGCGAGCGCGTCGATGCGCTCGCGCGTTTCCGAGTCGCTGAGTTTGCCTCCCGTCTCGGTTGCGTAGCAAAAGCCGCGACCGCTGCGCACGCGGGTGATCCCTGGTTTGGCGCAATCCGAGCGCGCGAGCCTCGGCATCGGATCAGCCTTGAATGCGCGCCTCGATCACGACAAGCTGCTCGACCGCGGCGTCTTCTGCAAGGAACCCGCCACCGATCAAGTAGTCCTGGCGCGAGCGACTCACTGGACCGAGCTCAAGTTCTTCACTGGCAACGATCTCAACGTCGAATCTCGCCGCTTCGAGCATGCGCATGGATCGCGGGATGTCGGCGAGGGACGAATGGACCATCCAAAGTCCTCCGCCGGTCGCGAGGACGCGGCGAGCCTGAGTGCAGATCCGGTCGATCACCATGCGGCCGTCTGGGCCGCCGTCACACCACGCGGCCTGCGCGCCATCAGGCGGGGTGGGTACGTACGGCGGATTGGCGAGCACGGCATCAAAGCGCCAGTTCCCGACCGGCTCGAAGAGATTCCCGCGCAGGGCGTCGAGCTCGACTTCGTTGAGCAAAGCGTTCAAGCGGGTCGCCTGGACAGCTTCTTCCTGGCTGTCAACCGAAACCACGCGATGGCCGGCGCGCGCTGCCGAGATCCCCTGGATGCCGCTACCGCAGCAGACGTCGAGCACGAATGATCCTGCCTGGGGCCCGCGCTGGGCGAAGGTCTCCATCAACATGTGCGAATCGACTGATGGGATGTACACCTCGGAGGCCCCCTGGATCATTGGCGATTCACTGCGAGCGGGAATTGCGCCTTTCACAGACTCACCTCGATTACGTCGTTGACAATGCGGACTTCGTGCAACTCCAATTCGAATGGCGCGCGCGGCGAGATCGCCTGGCCCTCCGGGAGAGAGAATTCCCAGCCATGCAGGGCGCAGCGCAGAATCCCCGGCTCGCAACTGGCAGCAGAAAGTGGATGACCGCGGTGCGGACAGCGATCGTCGAATGCGATCACCTCGTCGTCGGTTCGCAGCACGCAGATCGGCCGGTCTTCGATCACCACTCCGTGCGGGTGGCCGACCGTCAGATCCTCCAGATGCGCCACGGCAGTGAACACCGAGTGCGCCGTGCCGACAACGGCGCTCACGTGACCGCGGCCTCGGCCGCGAAGACTGCCGAGCGCTCGCTTCGGGCAAACTCTGCTTCAAGCGCGCGGCCGTCAAAGATCCCGATCGCGATCTCGCGGGCGGCGTCGGCGCCCTCCTCCGCGGCGACGGGCATCGCTACTTCGTGAAGCGCCACGTCGCGGTGATTTTCATCGGCCAGCACGTGCAGCTCATAGAAATCAAGTACGCGCGGGTCGTTGATCCCAAGGCGCGCCCAGGCGGCGAGGTAGTTGCCCATCGCCTGTGGCGATTCGGCTTCGGTCAGATAGATCGTCCCGATCAGTCGCCTGCTGAACGATGGATCGAGCGCGCACATCCACTGGTGGTTGAGCGTCGCCAGGTACTGCCAAGAGGTTGAGTACTCGTAGTGGTCGATATCGGTTTCGAGACCCAGCGCCTCCATCAGGTTCGCGTAGATCGTCGAATGCATGCGGTCGAGCTTGCCCCAGCCGTACTCGTCGAGCAGGAGATCGATCAGGCCAGCCTTTGCGCCACCGGAGAGAGTTGGGACTGCGTAGATCCATGGGTCGGGCTCACGCAGGAAGAACAACGAGCGTTGCGCGACTACGCGCTTCATTGCGTCGAGCGTGGCGGTCTCATGCAGGTAGAGCCCCCATGAGGCGTCGTCCATCGGGTGCGGGCCGAGCGCGAGCGACTCGAACCACGCGCCATGCTCGGATGCCGGCGGAGTCAGGTCGGCGGAGACGGCCGCGCGATTGCGATCGAGTTGATCGCGGAATGCGGCCTCGAGTATTTGGCGGAACTGCAGGAGCTGGGTCGCCTGGGCAGATCCCTTGGCCCGCCAGACGCGTTCGCCGTAGATCGCGTATAGCGCGCGGTGGGCTTCCTCGAGTGCGCCTGGCTCACCGTCGTCGAAGGCGCTTCGCGCAAGTCGCTGGGCGGCGTCTATGCCGAGGTCTTCTGGGATCTGGAAATGTGCGTTCACCTAGCTCCACATACCCGGATCGGGAGATTTCTCACCTCGGGTATGGGAAGTTGCCGTAAGCTCGCGCGATGAGCGAAGTGATCTATGAGCGCGTGGGCGCGGCGGCAGTCGTCACGATCAATCGGCCCGAGCGGCGCAACGCAGTGGACGGCGCGACGGCCGATCAATTGCAGGCGGCGTACGAATCGTTTGTGGCCGACGAGGAGGCGCTCTGCATGGTCCTCACCGGCGCGGGCGGGCAGGCCTTCTGTGCAGGCGCGGATCTGAAGGCGGTCGAGAGCCTCGCGCCGCGACTGATGCACGAGTCCGGCCCGATGGGCTTCTCACGCGAGATCAGTCCGAAGCCCACGATCGCTGCAATTGACGGCTGGGCGCTCGCCGGTGGATTTGAACTTGCGCTCTGGTGTGACCTGCGGATCGTCGCCGAAGGCAGCACTTTTGGTTTCGCCGAACGGCGTTGGGGGGTGCCCTTGATCGACGGTGGGACGCAACGAATTGCACGGGTCGTCGGACTTGGGCGCGCGCTTGATCTTCTGATCACGGGGCGGATGGTTGAACTTGACGAGGCCGAGCAGATTGGCCTGGTCACGCGGCGCGTGCCCAAAGGCGAGGCGCTCCCCGCAGCGCTCGAACTCGTCGAGCAGGTCGCCGCGTTTCCACGCGAAACGATGCTCGCCGATCGCGCGGCGCTCCTTTCGGGCCATGGCCGCTCGCTTGAGGACGGATTGAGGATCGAGGCCGCGAACGGACCGGCGACCATGTCGATCGCTGCAACGGGCGCCGGTCGATTTGCAGATGGCGCCGGTCGCGGCGGCGCCGGGATCTAGACGATCGTCGGCCTGTTCGAGTCGTAGGCCTTGCCGGTCGGCGCGCCGATCGCAATCACCCGTACGCCGTCTTTACCTGCGTGCCACTTGCGCGCAACATCGGGCGCGATCCTGATCATCGCGCCCTCGTTCAGCTCAATCCGCTGATCGCCCGCCTCGACGAACCCCGAGCCTTTGGCGACCACGTAAACCTCGTCCTGCTGGTCCTCGACATGGGTGTGGCGCGGATAGTTGCTCTCGCTCTCGCCGTGCGGGTCGATCGTGAACTCGCCGAGTCCGAAGGCGCTCGTTCCGAGCGCGCGTCCGAGCGGATAGAACGTAACGCCCTCAATGACCCCAGTTAGCGCGCCGCAGCCTTCGATCGGGATCGCCACGTAGTCCTCGGAGGAGTCATACCCCTCGGTCGCCTTGACGCCCGGAAGCTCTGCGGGGCTCGGCTCGGGCACGCCGAGCTCCAGCGGAGCGAAGGGTTCATACGCCTGCCCCGGGGTGCCTCCAGCGATCAGCACGCGCAGTCCGTCGGGGCCAGAAATCAGCGTGCGGCTTGCTGTCGGGCCAACTCGCACCGCGACCCCCCGGTCGATGTGCACGCGCTCGCCGCCGACGTCGATCCAGCCAGAGCCAGAGAGCGGGATGTAGACCTCTTCTTGATCGTCGAAGGTGTGAACGTGGCGCGGCAGTCGATCAAAGTCCGGCGGCAGGTCCATCACTCCAAGACCGAAGGCCGTTAGACCCAGCTCGCCGCGGGCGCGCCTGTAGCTGCCTCGCCAGATCGCTTCCATTTGATCGATTGGCATGTGCGTGACGCCTTCTGTTGCTTGGCTCATACTGTTCCCGGCTCGTGGTGGTCTCTCCTCAACATATCCGTGATTCGTTGCTCTCTGACGCGCGTCGCCATCGGCCGCACGATGCCCGCGAGCGGCAGCATCAGCTCGCGATGATCGACTGGCTCGCCGTGCCGAGCGAAGACAGCCCATTTGATCGGAATGTGTTTGCGCCGGGGCACGCGACTGGAAGTTGTTTTGTTGTCGGGAGCGACGGTCGCGCCGCGCTGATCTTTCACAAGAACCTGAAGTTATGGGTGCAACCCGGCGGACACGCGGAGCCCGGCGAGACCGATCCATCCGCGATTTCCACGCGTGAGGCCGAGGAGGAGTTGGGCATTTCTCTGGCCGGCGTCGTGCCCGAGCTGTTTGACCTTGATCTGCATCGGATCGCCGCGCGCGGCGAGACGCCGACACATCTTCACTTCGATTTCCGCACGCTTGCCGTGATCGAACCGACCGAGCTTGCGCCCGCGACCGATGCCGCCGAAGCCCGCTGGCTCACCCGCTCGGAGATCTCGGCTATCGGCGTGGACGTGGGCGTGCGACGGATGGCAGACAAGGCAGTCTTATTGGGACTGCTGGCCGCTTGATTACGCGCCCACTCCATAATCGGATGCTTGCTCGGATGTAAGAACTCGTTTCGGCGCAACCTCTTGGCGCTGCTGATTGCCTCGCCTTGGCTGGTGATGACGTTCGTGCGGATCTTTTCGCTCGACTACTTCTGGCCGCTCATTCCGGTGGTCGCGTTCACGCCGCAGATTCTTGTTTTGATGGCGATTCCGTTCGTGCTCGCTTTGCTTTTGCGTGCGCGGTACATGCTGATCGTTCTGGTGGTGACGGCGGCAATCATCGCGGCGCTGCTTCTGCCACGCGCGATCGGGAACGATCAGCCCGAGGCGCGCGGACGGTCGATCACGATCTTCAGCGCGAACCTACTGGCGGGCGCCGCGGAACCCGAGCCGTTGGTAGCGGCAATCGAGCGAACTGATCCAGACATAATCGCGCTGCAAGAAGCTACGCCGGACAACTTCAAAACGCTGAAGGCCGCAGGCGTACTTGCAGAGCGCCCGTATTTCTCGGGGATACCGCAGTTTGGAACTCGCGGCTACTTCACGGTCTCGCGGTGGCCGCTGAAGGTGATTCCGGGCAGCGGTCTACTTGGCGACAACTGGCCGGAGATGCAGGTGGGAGACAGCGGGATGATCTTCCGCAACATCCACCCGAGCCCGCCGCTGAGCTACGGGAATACCCCCGAGTGGAAGGCTGCGCTTGCCGAGATTCCGAGCTCGCGCGGCAACCGCTTCATCGCTGGCGACTTCAACTCGACGCTCGACCATCGGGCCTTCCGCTCGGTGCTCAACCGTGGCTATCGCGATGCGGCCGATCAGACCGGTAACGGCTTCAAGTGGACCTGGGTGGTGACGCGCACCGGGCGGCTCGTAATTGACCACGTGCTGGTGCCGACGGGCGTGAATATTCAGGGCTTTGAGGTGATCGATCTTCCGGGGAGCGATCACGATGCAATCGTCGCGCGGGTGCAGCTGCCGCGTTAGAGGATCGCGATGATCTTCTTGAGCGTGCGTACGTTGCGCACCGTCATGTAATCCACGGCCTTTGATTTGCCAAAGGCCTCAAGCGACTTGCTCCCGGACACTCCGTTCGGCGTCCAAACGTAGAACTCACGACCCTTGAGCGCGCACAGCTCGCCGTTCGGATACTCGGCAGCGAGCACCGGCTTGACGGCTGCTGCGCGCGGAGGCGTGGACATGAATGCGATCACATACTTGGAATCGTCGCTCGCGACTTTGCCGAATGGATCGTGAGCAAGCACGGACTCGAGCTGCTGCTTCGTGCAGCAGACCACATCCACCTGAAAGCCGAAGCGTTCGCTGATCGCCCTGCCGATCTCGCCGTCCACGGTCTTCGGCGACATGTCAATCTGGAAGACGACGTTGCCGCTGTTGAGCAGCGTCGCCACATCGGTGCCGCCGAGTTCCCCGATCAGCTCGCGCAGTTCGGCCATCGGGACGCGCGTGGTCGGTCCAACGTTCACCCCACGCAACAGCGCTGCGAAACGCGCCACGGGTTCAGACCCCCGCGAGCAATCGGTCGAGCCGAAAGCTCAGAGCCTGGAGGGTGAGTTCTTCGGCGACGTTGCGGCCGAGCTGGCGGCGGGTCGCCTCGACTGCGTGAGCGGCGTCGATCAGCGGAGCGAGCGCGCGGCCGTCAGCGGACTTGACGATCGAGGTTGCGCGGTCCTGCGCGAGCACGAGGTCCGGGGCGCCACCTGCGGCCGCGGCGATGTCACGTAGAAGCAGCGCGCAAATCCTGAGTGATCGATCGAGCGAGTCTGAACGCACACGGCGGGCGATGCGGTGCGCGGCCTGCTCACCTACTTTATGCGCGGCGGTCTTCTCGCGGCCGCTCGGGAAGGCCTCGAGATCTGCTTCGAGCCGGGCGAGGGTGCGTTGCTCTTCGAGTTCGCCGGCCTCCTGGGCGCGCGAGAGCACTCCCTCCCACGGGCGCTCCCGGCCACTCACTCCGCGCAGCGCGCAGCCGACGATCCGGCCGGCCTCGCTGCGCATCGCGTCGCCGTCCTCGCCGGCGAGTTCGCGTGCGAGTGCGACGTCTCCGGAAGAGAGTGCGGCGCAGCTTGCGGCGCGGTCGGCTTCGATGCCCTCCGATTCCAGGATTGCAGCGATCGCGCTCGCCGGGATGGCGTCAAAGCGAACGGTCTGGCAGCGGGACGAAATGGTCGGCAGCACGCGCTCGGGCTGCGCGGTCATCAGCACGAAGTGCACGTACTGGGCAGGCTCCTCCAACGTCTTGAGCATGCTGTTGGCGACGGCATCAGACATCGTCTCTATCCGGTCGATCACGAAGACTCGCCTGGCGCCCTCCATTGGTGTGCGGGTCGCACCGCGTACGACGGGCGTTTCGATGTCGGCGAGCAGCATCTCGTGCGCGCCGCTGGGCGTGACCCAAGTGAGGTCCGGGTGCGATCCACGCATCGCGCGACCGAACGAAGATTCCTGATCGCGCGCGCCCTCGGCGAGCAGCGCTGCGGCGAACGCGCGGGCCGCATCTGCCTTGCCGACTCCGCGCGGACCATGGAAAAGGTAGGCGTGCGAGGCATCGCCGGATTTAAGTGCCGAGGTCAGCAGCGCGCGGGCGTGGGCGTGCCGTTCGGTTGCCTGGAGCAGGGCGTCGTCGCCCAAGCCTCGGAGTTCTGCGCTCACGGGGCGATCGTACCGACCGGCGCGCGCCACGCCGGGCGCTCCCAATTGGTCAACGCGCGGAGCAGCCATTCGAGCGGTCCGTAGATGTGGCGCTGCATCCAGAGATGACCGAAAACCAGAAGCAGCGCGTGGATCGCGATCGCGGTCAGCATGACCTCAGACGACGAGAGCCTGCCGAACTGACCGAGTCCATACCCGTAGAAGACAAGCCCCATCAGTACCGACTGCAAGATGTAGAAGCCAGCAATGATCCAGGGGCGCGCTCGATCCCGGGCGTCAACCAACTCGATGCGCCTCACGCGAGTGTCAGGCCGAGTCGGTCAAAGACGATTTTGCGGATGTCCATCGCGACTTCATCTGGTCCGCGGTCGCCGTCCACTCGGATGATTCGGCCGGGGTTTTCTCTTGCGAGCCTGTCGTAAGCCTCGGCGACCTTGCGTTGGAAGGTTGCTCCCTCATCTTCAAAGCGGTCGTGCTCCTCAGCGCCGCGCGAGATTGCGACCAGCGGGTCGATCTCGACGAGGATCGTGATGTTGGGCATCACCGCGTCGCCGGCCCAGTGGTTGAGCGTCTTGATCGCCTCGACCCCGAGTCCGCGCGCGACGCCCTGGTAGGCCAGCGAGGAGTCGATGAAGCGATCAGCGATCACGATCTTGCCTTCGTTGAGCGCGGGGCGGATCACGGTTGCGACGAGGTCAGCGCGAGCTGCGGCGAAGAGCAGGGCCTCTGCGCGGGAGGCCAGCGGAACCTCGGGGTCTTTGAGGATGCCGCGCACGCGCTCGCTGAAGATCGTCCCGCCGGGCTCTCTGACCAGCATCGCGCGATCGCCGAGTTCAGCGGCAAGCACCGACGCCTGGGTGCTCTTGCCAGAGCGGTCGATGCCCTCGAAGGAGATGAAATAGCCGCCATCTGTCATTGCATCCAGCCTATCTTCCTTGTGGCAATGGCGCTGGCCCAATCCGGTGAGAGTTTCACCGCGACTTTCTCCCTCACGGTCGCAGCGACCTGACGCCCCTCCCAAGCGCCGACCGTTCACTGCGCGATGGCCTACGAGGTCGGGGTCCAGATCGGGTCGGGTGGGGGATTGGTGGTGGCGGGGGGTTCGGCTGGATCCAGCGCTGAAGCGTCGTCGTCTTCGACGAGACCCCAGACGCGCAGGCTTGCCTCACGGCCGCGTACTGCCATCTCCTCGACGAACTCGAAGTCGTTCGGCACCTCGCTCAGCGCGTCGCGCGTCTCGGCCGAGATGTACAGCTGGTACGGCGTACCTTTGGTCATGCCCTCGAGTCGCGCGGCGGTATTGGTGGTGTCGCCGATCGCCGTGTATTCCAGGCGCCGCTCGCTACCAACATTGCCGCTCATCACCGGCCCGGTGTTCAGCCCAATGCCCATTTTGAATCCAGCGCCGAGTCCGGCCGCGGCCATCCGATCATTGAAGAAGTGCATTCGCGCGAGCATCTCACGGGCCGCGCCCAGCGCCTTGTCGGCGTGGTCGTTCGTTTCGACGGGCGCGCCGAAGACGGCCATGATGCCGTCGCCCATAAACGACACCAGCGTCCCGCGGTGGTCCAGGATCGCCTCGCTCATCTCGGTCAGGTAGTCATTCAGCGTCGCGATCACCACCTCGGGCTCGAGCTTCTCCGAAAACGTCGTGAAGCCGCGCAGATCAGAGAACAGCAAGGTCGCGACGACGCGCTTACCGCCGAGCTTGTTGCCGTCGCCGGCCTCATCGAGCACCTGTTCGACGACGCTGTCGGGCGCGAACCGAGCGAACTCATTGCGCACGCGCTCCTTCTCGAACGCGGCTGACAGGAAGTTCACGCCGAGCGTCGCAACCATCGAGAGCGCGAGCGCGAACAACGGAAACACGATCGGCAGGATGTAGCCGACGTTGAAAGCAAAGAAGGCCGCGAGCGTGTAGAACGCCGCTGCGGCGACGCACATTGCGAACGACCCCCAGGGGTCAATCTTCAGGTTCAACAATGGCGCCATGAATCCGAAGAGCAGGATCAGCAGGAGCACCACGATCCATGGCGCCTTATCGAGCGGGAAAGAGTTGAGGATCGTTGCGATGCTGTTGGCGTGGATCTCGGGGCCAGCCATCGACAGCGAGGTCGAGGTGCGGTGGACGTCCTGCAGGGCGTCGTTGGTTGCACCGACAACCACGATCCTTCCCTTGACCGCGCGCCTGTTGAAGCGCCCGGTGTAGACGTTCGAGAAGGAGATCTGCGGCAGCTTGTTCTCGCTGCTGAAGAAGTTGATCCACGCCGACCCATGAGGGAAGTTCTTGGCTGAAGGGGCCCTTCCGGTTGCGCGGGCCACCGCTGCGACCGGCAGCGTTGGGATCCCTCCGCGCACGCGATTGAACCTGCGAATCACGCCGTCATCGTCATACGGGAAGCGCGCGTTGCCGACCGTCGCGCCCATCTTCTTGACGTTCTCGTCTCCGCCCATGACGTTGGTCGATCCATTTCGCGGATCAGTCATGGTCGTCGCCAGGACTACGTTGCCGGCCCGGCTGATCGCATCCGCAAGCACGTAGTCGTCGTTCTCATACGGCGGCTCGCTGGGTTCGGTGTACTGGATGTCCTCGACGATCACCTTCGCGCCGGCCTCTGCAAGCTGATCGATCACCTTCGCCTGAACCGTGCGGCGAAAGGGGAAGCGCTTCTGGAGATCGTTGAAGGTTTTGTCGTCGATCGCTACGAGCACGATGTCGTCGACGGCCTTTTCGGGCAACGGTCCGCGAAACGCGAAGCGCTGATCCACGGTCGAGAATTCAAGCGACCTCATCCCACCGAGCGCCCAGACGATGATCACGAGCAAAGTCGTGGCAGCGCTGAGGCCGAAGAGCCAGTAGTACTTGCGCTTACCGCTGAGCACGGCTCACCGCTTGTAGAAAATGAAGAACGATTTCCCGGCCTTCAAAGTGAAGTTCTCCCCGCGGATCGGATCGATCGTCACCGAACCGCGTGAGACCTTGAAAAGCGTGCCATTCGCGTAGTTGGCGACGTACCACCGAGTGCCACGAACCGCTGCCGATCCGCCCTTGCCAGAAGTCTTGAACTTGCCCTTGCCGTCGCCCCACAGTCCGTTCTTCTTCCTGCCGCGCTTCTTGGCGGTGTAGGCGAAGAGGCTGCGCTCGAGTTCGGCAGTGCTGGCAGCCGTTGCAAAGCCCGAGGCCTTCGCCACGAGATCGTCGCGGAGTTTCATGGTCGTGACCGGCTTGTCACCCGAGCCCTGGATGACCTGGAAGATTCCGTCCCAGAAGATCCCGTCATAAAGCGACCCGTCCTTGTTGGCGAGCGTCAGGCGCGCCTTGCCCTCACGCGCGTCGATCACGGTGCCGATCGGAACGAGCATGTCCTTGGTCAACTTGACGAACTCGTTCGAGCCCGGGAGCTTCACGTAAACGTCGCCGGAGTCGAGTTGGAGATTGGTGGTCTCGCGGATGACTGGCTGACCGTCCGGCGACGGCGAAGGCGCAGCGGCTGCCGGAACATTGATCAGCTGGTGCTTCTGAACGCTCCACCCATCCTGCGTCGTAACTCGATAAGCGATGTCGTCCTGGCCACCGGCCGGTCCCGCCGTGTACGTGAGCTGGGACAGATCCACGGTGGGCGCGGCCGTTCCGAGCGTCTGCGAGTTTGTGACCTCGAACTCACGAACTGTCGAGTCGTCAAAGTCTGTGCACTCAGGTGTGAACGTGACGCTCTCGCCGCGCCGCACGGTGATCGGCGGCGACGGCGTGCAAATCGGGTTCGGGTAGGCGAACAGGTCCGCCAGCTGCGGTGTTTCGGTGGTCGCAAGAAACATGTTCTGCCAGTTCTCGACAGCGGCGAATCCGAGGTTGCCGCCATTGAAAGCAAAGCCTTGAACGCTTCCGAGCAGCGTGCCCGTAGCAAGGCTGAAGACATCAACCTCGTTGCTCTTGGTGCCGTAGAGACGATTCGTGTTGGGATCCACCGACAGTGAGTTGTAGTCGTTGCCGGTCGGCCCGCTGAGCGATCGCACGGTATTGGCGATGTCGTCGCCGGAAACCATCTCGATCGTTCCAGTGCCCTCGACCGCGATGTAGAGGTTGTTCCTCGTCCTGTCGAACGCAAGCGCGCCCGGCTCGGGGCCTGCCGGCCATGTCGCCATGTTGATGAAGTCGAAGGCGCCGCCGTCGGGGTATCCATCAAACCGGATCACGCCGCGAAAGCCGCCATTGTCGAGCGTCATGTAGCCGCCGCCGGTCAGGGTGTTGAAGGCGATCCCGCCGGGATTGTCGATCGGAATCCCGCCGATGTCAGAAACCTCGATCGCGTCGGCGTAGGCGACGGGGTCGTTCGGCGACCCGTCGGTGTAGCGCGGGTAGGCGAGCAGGCGGTCGTTCGCGGTGTCGGTGATGAACAGCAGGCCGGGGCCGGGGTTCAGTGCAACTCCGCCGATTGATCCGATCTCGCCTGGACCGGTTCCCGGCGTGCCATCGACAGCGTCCGTCGGAGCTACCACGCCGGTGTCGAGCAGGTCGTATCCGCGCAGCACCGCCTCACCCGGCAACTGGTCGGCAAACCAGGCGTTTCTACCGATCGAGTCTGCGGGTTCGGCCCAGAGTCCGGTGAGCGTCGTGAAGGGCGTGTAGTCGCGGTTGCCTACGGTCTGGAAGACCGAGGCATTGGCAACGCCGCCGAGAGCGCACGAAAAGAAGACCGTTGCGAGCAGCGCGAGTATCCAACGCCGTCTCAGGCGCATCCCTTCTTCGGCTTCGCCTTCTTGCGGGTCTTCTTCCTCTTCTGGCTCTCGGTCAGCGGCTTGTACTCAATGAAGCGTGACTCGCCCGCCTTCAGATCAAAACAGTCGCCGTGAGTGGGCCGCACATTGACGATTCCGCGATCGACCCTGAAGAGTGTGCCGCCCTCGTAGTTGGCGACATACCACTTGGTTCCGCGCACGGTCGCCGAGCCGCCTGCGCCTGATGTCTTGAACTTGCCTTTGCCGTTGCCCCATAGACCGTTCTTCTTCTTGCCGCGTTTGGCGATCTGCACTTCGCGAAAAGGGTTCGCGTCGATGCGCGGTAGGGCGTCCGAGCTATTCGCCTCCTCGACAAGGTCGTCGCGCAGCTTCATGATCGCGATCGGCGCGTCGCCGGTCCCCTGATAGACCTGGAAGATACCGCCCCAGAACTCGGCCTCGTAGGTCGAGCCGTCCTGGTTGGCGAGCGTCAGTTTTGCGGTGCCCTTGCGGGCGTCCACGATCGTGCCGACGGGGACAAGCAGGGCTTCGCTCAGCGGGATGTATTTGTCGCTGCCCGGCAGCTTGACCAAGACCTCCCCGGCGGTCGGCTCGAGGTTCGCGGTCTTGCGGATGAAGGGCTCCGCGCCGGCTGCGGCGGCTTGCACCGGCTGCTCGAAGATCACCGCGACGGATTTCGCCGCGGTGCGTTCGGCGTCGTCGGTGCAGCTCACCGTGATCGTGTTGCTCCCGGGGACGAGCTGAATCGTCGCGCCGTCGGTACGCGTGCAGTCCGGGCTTTCGTCGGTGTCGTCGGTCACCGAGTAGCGCAGGACAGTCTGGTTTGACGAAGTCCTCGCGCCGTCGGTGGGCGCGGTGATCTCGATCTGCGGGGGGGCAGCATCGAAAGTCACGGTCGCCGAGTCGGATCCGATCCGGCCGGCCTGGTCGGTGCAGCTGACGACGATCGTGTTCGGACCTGCCGTGAGCGGCAACGAGGCGCCACTCGAAGTGTCGCAGCTGGGCTCATTGTCGGCGTCGTCGCTGACCGAGAAGTTCACCGTGGCGGTCGGCGAAGTGACCAGAGCGCGGTCGACTGGCTCTGTGATCTCAACCCGCGGCGGAGCGGCGTCGAATGTGACGGCCGTCACGGCGGAACCCTTGTTGCCGACGGAGTCCTGACACTCGACCGAGATCAGATTGTCACCGACATCGAGGCCCACCTCAGCACCGTTGGCGATGTCGCAGGTCGGCGCGGACGCATAGTTGTCCGAAACCGTGTACTCGAGCGTGGCGGTCGAGTTCGTCGTGACCGTCCCGCTGATCGGCGAAGTGATCTCGACCACCGGCGCTTTCTCGTCGTAGTTCACGGTCACCTCGTCGCTGCCTGCGTTCTCGGCACCGTCGTAGCAATCCACGCTGATCACGTTCGCACCCGGCACGAGCGAGATCTCGTCGCCGTTCGCCCGGCTGCAGCTCGGCGATTCATCGCGATCATCCGTGACGGTGAAGCCCAGGTTGACCGACGGAGCGCCAACCACGGCGCCGTCGACCGGCGCGGTTATCGCAACCTCTGGCGCAGTCGTGTCCGGCGGCAGATACGTAAAAGAGACCGAATTCTGCCCGATGTTGCCCGAGTCGTCTACGCAGCTAACGGTGATCGCGTTGCGTCCCTCGTCCAATGGAATCTGCTGCTCGTCTGCGTAGTCGCACTCGGGCGAGCTGTCGCGGTTGTCGCTGACCGTGAAGCGCAGCGTGGTCGGCGAGACGTCGAGCGTCGCCTCGGCCGATGGCGCCGTGATGTTGACGACCGGAGCGGTTTCGTCCGGTGAGATCACGCTGATCGGCTGTTGGTAGGTGATGCTGCGCCCGTTCTGAGTGGTCACGCGGTAGGAGAGCTCGTCGGATCCGAGCGCATCGGGGTAGGCGCTGTAGTCGATCGCGCCGTAGGTGTTGCTCACCTGCGCGCTGCCGATTTCGGGCGCGCTCGTGACCTCGAACTCAAGCGTCGTCGAGCCGTCGGAATCCGTGCAGTTCGGAATGAACGTGAGTACTTCGCCGGAGACGACCTCGAGCGCGTCGCTCGGGGTGCAGGTCGGAATCGGGTTGACAACGAGGTCGCGCAGGTAGGGCGCGCCAAGACTTGCGAGGAAGAACTTTCCGCTGCTCGGCAGCGTCGCAAGCGAAGCATTCTGGCTGAACGGCGGATCATTCACAACCCCCAAAAGCTGCGAGGTCTTGAGGCTGAAGACCTCGGTCGAGTCCGATTTCGCACCAAACAGGCGATTGGATTCGTTGTCAACCGCGAGCGACTTGAAATCTCCCGAGCTGCTTGAGAAGAACTCACCGGCGCGGTTCTCGATGAAGGGTGTGTAGCCCTTGATCTTTGACAGTCCATCGATCGCGACGTAGAGGTCTCCGGTGACTGGATCCAACGTCATCTGTCCCGGCCCGTTCGTACTGTTCCAACTGCTCGGATCCCACACGAACTTGAGCCACGAGAGCGAAGGGCCCGAAGGGGTCGGATTGAAGACGAGCAGCCCGCGCTGGCCGTTGCCGTTCTTGACCGAGGCGTAACCGTAGTTGTTGCCGGTGGTGTCGATCGCAATGCCCTTGGGCTCGGAAATGGAAAAGCCGGGGTTGAAGTTGTTGACCGAGAACGCGTTCATGTAGCTCACGGGATCATTGGGGCTCTCGTCGTTTGCGCGCGGGTAGACGGTGATCTGGTTGTTCCCCAAGTCGGTGATGTAGAGATTGTTCAGCGTCGGGCTGAATGCGAGCGCGCTGACGCGGCCGATCTTTCCGGGGCCGACGTCGTCGCTGCCGTCGATCGTGGCGAGCTGGACAGGCGACAGCGGATCAGACTGATCAAACCCGCGAAGGATGTCCTCGTCGGCGAGGCGGTCCACGAACCAGACGTACTTGCCAGCTCCGCCGGTGCCTTCAGCCTGGACCGGTCCAAAGCCGGTGAAGGGCGTCGCATCGCGCGATCCGTTGTTCTGGAACACCGTCGCCGAGGCCGGGGCCGGGAGCGCAAACAGCGCAAAGCAGATCAGCCCGGTGAGAATCGTCTGACGATTCATTTACTGGTGCCGCCTGTAGAAAAGTCCAGAGGGTTGCCGCAGTAGACGACGTTCTGAGTCGGCTCGGCGAGAGCCGGCGTCGCTCCCGCGGGCATGGCGATCTCAGCGCAGGAGAGCGCGAGCGATCTTTCGAGGCAATCTTTTTTCAAGGTGCTTTCCGAGTGAAGAGTTGAAGGCGGACCGCGAGCTTGCACGCGCTCGCGAAACAGAGCAAGGCGCGACCGAGCACGCATTGCGTTGCGACGAATCTACCGGCAACCGGACAGAAAGTTGTTTTCGCTCGGACAGAATTGTGAAGTCCCCTTTGGCCCTGTGTACAAGGCTGTACACACGTTTCACACAGGCTTTTCCAAGCCTTCTGAACTACGATCACGCAGCATGAGAGCTCTTGTCACCGGCGGCTGCGGATTTATCGGCTCAAACCTCGTCGATGCGTTGGTTGCGCGCGGCGATGAAGTCCGTGTGCTCGACAACCTCGCCACCGGTCGCCGCGCCAACCTCGATGGTGCGATCGCCGCCGGCGCCGTGCTGGTTGAGCAGTCGATCACCGACCGAGCCGCCGTGGACTCGTTGCTCGCGGATTTTACTCCCGACACGATCTTCCACCTCGGCGCCCAGATCGATGTTCGCCGCTCGGTCTCGGATCCGCGCTTTGACAGCGAGGTGAATATCGGCGGCACGATCAATCTGATCGAGTCCGCCCGCGAGCACGGTCGTCCGCGGATCGTCTTCAGCTCGACGGGCGGTGCGATCTACGGCGAGGCTCCGGCCGATCAGATCCCAACGCCGGAGAGTTTCGTGCCTAAGCCCGAGGCGCCGTACGGCCAGGCGAAGTACGCCGCCGAGGGTTACATGTGGCTGGCCGAGCGGCTTTACGAGCAATCGGTCGTCGCGCTTAGATACGGCAATGTCTACGGGCCGCGACAGGATCCGCTCGGCGAGGCCGGTGTGATTGCGATTTTCTGCGGCAAGCTTCTGGGTGGCGAACGGCCGACGGTCTTTGGCGACGGCACCCAGACGCGCGACTACGTGTACGTCGACGACGTCGTGGCCGCGAACATCGCGGCCGCAGAGTCCGACGTCACCGGGCCGATCAACATCGGCACCGGTCGCGAGACCTCAGTGCTCGATCTGATCGCGGCGCTCACCCCGTATTCGGGCGCGGATTTTACGCCGATGTTTGAAGACGCTCGACTCGGCGAGCTGCCGCGCAGCGCGCTCGATGTCTCACGCGCGCTTGAGCTGATCGGTTGGAGCGCGAAGGTTGAACTCTCGGAAGGACTCGGCACGACGCTCGAGTCCGCGCGCAGCGAACTCTCCTGACCGCCTCGGAACCGATCCGTACCTGATTCGGTTTTTAAAGCGAATCGGCGACCGCGAGGACGCGCGATCGCCGATTCTGAAGGGTGCTGCGACGATCGGGGACATACGAGTCTCAGCTTGGTACCCATGTTCGCGGTAGGTCTTGATTCGGTGATGGGGGCAGACTCCCAAGCCGAACGATTAGCTACCACTTAGCTCGATTTTCGACTTTTGTCACCAAAGCTTTAGCGGTTACTGGACGGTTAGCCAAGAAATCAAACTTATGTCCATTCGACGGGTTTAGGCGCTCTGCGCTCCTGAACGTAGGGCCTCAAATTCTCTGAAAGCCAGACCCAGCCGAGAGTCAAAGCGATCATCAGGAACGGCAATGCGGGGATACGCAGGGTGTTTCCATCTGCCGACAAGAACGTTGCAAATGGAAGGGTTATCGCTGGCAGCGCCAGTAGCCGCGCGGCAGATCCCGCCCCCTCGGCAAAGAGCGCGAGGATGCCGAGCATGATCAGCGCGACGAACAGGACCATGAAGAACGCGATCAGGCCGCGCGTCACGGCCTGGTAGTTCGAGTCGGAGCGCACCGAGATCGGCAGGATCCATTCGTAGTTCCAGTTCGTGCTCGAGTAGGTCCCTCGCGCAAAGCGGGCGTTCCACGGAGTGCCGACCATGTAGGCGCGGTTGCCGACGGTCTTGACTGAATTGGGAAGCTTGCCGGCGTCCTGCTGGATCCAGGCGCGTACCTGCTCGCTCGGGATACCGTCCGCGGTCTGCGTCTGAATGACGGCGAGCCAGCTCGCCGGAAGCAGGACCACGGCCACAAGGAGCAACACCGCGTGATCGGTTCCGAGGCCGCGGAATGCCCACCAGATGACCAGCGGCGCGAGTAGAAGCGCAGCGGGGTTGAAAAGGATTGCGGCGCCCAGCGTGAAGCCCGCGCTGATCGTCAGCAGGACGAGCTTCGGATTGCTGCCATTTGGTGGACGTTCGCGGAGGATCGTGATCTGCCAGATGGCGAGAATGACAAGGAACATCAACGGGATTTGCGGCGCGAGTCCGCCGGGGAGTTCGATCAGAGCGATCGACATCGTGATCAGGATTGACGGGACGAGCGCGGCGTAGCCGAACAGGACTCGGCGGGAGAGGGCGAAGGTGATGAGTGTTGCCAGGGCGACGAGGCCGGCTTGGACGACAAGGAGGTTGATCGCGAGCTTGTGCGGCGTGGCCGTCGATCCTCCTGCGAGTTCGGCCAGGCCACGGGTGAGCCCGCCGTATCCGGGCGCGAACGCGCGGGTGAGGTCATTTGAGTTGGGCGCGACGTCGCCGAAGAAGGCGTCCTGCGCGCCTGCCCAGCCGTGGCCGGTCTGCGTCAGAGCCGCCTGGAACGGCAATTCATATTCGAACTGCACAAACCAGATCACCCGAGCGACAATCCCGATGAGCACGATGAACGCGCACCAGCCCCAAAGGCGTGCAGGAGTGGCGCGGTCGATAGCCGCGGGTGCGCGAACGGTTTTCACAAGAGGAGTATTCGCCGCGCGCGCGCGATCGCTTGCCTGCGGAGAGCGCGGTGCTCGCGGGTGCGGAAATTGCGAGTTTCGGGGCGCCGTGAGTACGCAAATGGGGTGAAAACTACTTCTGCGCCGCGCCTCCGGCGAACCCGGAAAGTGGGTGTTTTGCAGCCCGAAACCGGCTCCTGGAGCGGGAATGCACGGTAAAATACGAAGAGAACCAAGTTGGTTTCTCGGTCCACCATCAAAGCCCTCTAAAACCCCCGTTTTTTGACGTCTGATGGAAGTGATTGATTGTCGAGTTACCCGCTGATAGCGGTTTTCGAGTCCGCAAACTGGTGAAAAACACGCGGTTTTTGGCCATTTGCGGCGATCCACAGAATCGTTCCAGGATCGACTTCGAAGTTTCTGAAATTGAATTTGCACGACGCTCGGCCCGGTCATAAGACACGTCAGGCGCTCTGGAGGAGGAAGACAGATGATGAACCCAACCGAAATGGCCACACGTGGTCAGATCAGTGCCGATCAACTGCGTGCCGCAAGCGGCGCATCCAACACTGACGGGCACGGCAAAGGTCTGAAGATCACGCGCCGCTACACGGAGGCCGGTGTACACCCCTTTGATGCAATCGAGTGGGAGATCCGTGACGCAATCATCGGAAATCCCGAGAACCCTGCCTTCGAACAGCGTGGTGTCGAGTTCCCCAAGTCCTGGTCGCAGAACTCCACCAACATCGTCGCGCAGAAGTACTTCCGTGGACAGATCAACACGCCCGCGCGTGAAACATCCGTAAAGCAGATGATCGGCCGCGTCTCCGGCACGATCGCGGGCTGGGGCCGCGAGTTCGGCTACTTCGCCTCCGAAGAAGACGGCAACGCCTTCGAAGACGAACTGACCTACATCCTCCTCCACCAGATCGCGGCATTCAACTCGCCGGTCTGGTTCAACGTCGGCTTTGAAGAGCACCCACAGTGCTCTGCGTGCTTCATTCTCTCCGTCGAGGACACGATGGAGTCGATCCTCGACTGGAACACCAAGGAAGGCCAGATCTTCCGCGGCGGCTCCGGCTCGGGCATCAACCTCTCGAACATCCGTGGCTCCAACGAGCCACTCGGCAAGGGCGGAACGGCCAGCGGCCCCGTCTCCTTCATGCGCGGCACCGACGCGTGGGCTGGCACGATCAAGTCCGGCGGCAAGACCCGCCGCGCAGCCAAGATGGTTGTGCTGGACATCGATCATCCAGACATCAAGGACTTCATCTGGTGCAAGGCCAACGAAGAGGACAAGGCCCGCGCACTGCGTGACGCCGGCTTTGACATGTCGATCGACGGCGAAGGCTTCAAGTCGATCCAGTACCAGAACGCCAACAACTCGGTCCGCGTCTCAGACGAGTTCATGCAGGCAGTCGCCGATGGCACCGAGTGGCACACCCGCTCACGCAAGACCGGCGAGATCGTCGACACCTACGACGCCCGCGAACTGATGGCCGAACTGGCCGACGCCGCCTGGCGCTGCGCCGACCCTGGCATCCAGTACGACACGATCATCAACAAGTGGCACACCAGCCCCAACAGCGGCCGGATCAATGCCTCCAACCCGTGCTCTGAGTACATGCACGTCGATGACTCGGCATGCAACCTCGCCTCACTGAACCTGATGAAGTTCCGTCGCAAGGACGGCACCTTCGACACCGACCAGTTCGAGCACGCGATCGACATCGTCTTGCTCGCTCAGGAGATCGTCGTCGGACCGTCGAGCTACCCGACCGAGGACATCGGCAAGAACGCTCGCGCGTTCCGCCAGCTCGGTCTTGGCTACGCGAACCTCGGCGCACTTCTGATGAGCAACGGCCACGCCTACGACTCGGACCGCGGCCGCGCAGACGCTGGCGCGATCACCGCTCTCATGACCGGCCGCGCCTACCGCCAGTCGGCGCTCATTGCTGAGGCGATGGGTGTCCACGAGGCGTACCCGATCAACGCAGAGCCGCAGCTGAACGTGATGCAGATGCACCGCGACGCTGCCTACAAGATCGCCGAAGACTCACTTGAAGACGCTCCGCTGCTCGAAGCTGCGCGTCGCTCGTGGGACGAAGCAGTGCAGCTCGGCGCCGAGCACGGTTTCCGCAACGCCCAGGCCACGGTGCTCGCACCGACGGGCACGATCTCCTTCCTGATGGACTGCGACACGACCGGCATCGAGCCGGACTTCTCGCTGGTCAAGTTCAAGGAGCTCGTCGGCGGCGGCAACATGACGATCGTCAACCAGACGGTGCCGCTGGCACTCGAAACCCTCGGCTACGACTCAGCGGTGATCGACCAGATCGTCGCCTACATCGCCGAGGAGAACACGATCGTCGATGCGCCTGGCCTCAAGCACGAGCACCTCGACGTGTTCGACGTGGCCGTTGGTGAGCGCGCGATCAGTCACATGGGCCACATCAAGATGATGGCCGCGGCTCAGCCGTTCCTCTCGGGCGCGATCAGCAAGACCGTCAACATGCCCAACACGGCAACGATCGAGGACATCGCCGAGGCCTACATCGAGGGCTGGAACTACGGCCTAAAGGCTCTGGCCATTTACCGCGACGGCTCCAAGACCGCGCAGGCATTGCGTACCGACGCCCAGGAAGGCGCGGACACCGAAGGCAACGTCGTGATGAGCGAGGAAGAGTTCGACAAGGCGCTTGAGGGCGCGCGTGCAGAAGGCGCGCTCGAGGCCGGCAAGGTCCCGCACCGTCGCCGCATGCCCGTTGAGAGTCAGTCGCTCACGCACAAGTTCTCGATCGCAGGTCACGAGGGCTACATCACCGCCGGTCAGTACGACGACGGAACGCCGGGCGAGATCTTCCTCACCGACATCGGTAAGGAAGGCAGCACCCTGCGCGGAATGATGAACGCCTTCGCGACCTCGATCTCGGTTGGCCTCCAGTACGGCGTACCGCTCGAGACCTTCGTCGACAAGTTCTCCTACATGCGCTTCGAGCCCGAAGGCATGACCAAGAACAAGGAGATTCCGTTCGCCAAGTCGATGCCCGACTACATCATGCGTTGGCTCGCATCGCGTTACTGCGACGCGGACCTCCAGGAAGAGCTCGGCATCATGACCGACTCGGTGCGCGCGAAGAAGACGGCTGAAGAGGCTGGGATTGATCTTCGTGGCGACACTGCCGGTCCGGCTGCACCGACCACTGGCGCAACCAACGGGAATGGCAACGGGAAGAGCAGCGCGCCGGCCGCGAAAGCCATTGTGGTCGATCAGCCCGTAGCCGCCCCCGCCCGCATGAAGGGCCTGGACCTCGGCCCCGCCTGCGGTCAATGCGGCGGAATGATGCAGCGCACCGGGTCTTGTTACACGTGCAGCAGCTGCGGCAACAACACCGGCTGCGGCTGATCCCGAGCTAGCCAAAAGCCAAGACTGAACAAGGCGCCCTCTGTCCATCGCGACGGGGGCGCCTTTTTCATTGGGTGACGCGTTGCGGCTTTAGGGGTCGGCAGACAAGCGGCGAAATTCATCTCACAGGCGCTCACGCGCATGCCCGGCCCTGCCGATCCACACACTGAACCCCCCGAATGAATTCCTCCGCATCCTCGCAGTCCCAGCGCAGAGTCGATCCATGGCTCGTGGCGATTGTTCTGGGTACTGCAATCTCTGGCGCGCTGATCGTGGCGCGGGCTCGAAACTGGGCCGTGATGACCGACGAACTGCTCTACACGGGCATGGCGCGGTCGATCGCCCAAAGCGTTTTTCCGTTCGCTGCGTTGCGCGGCGAACACCTCCCGGTGAACCAGGTGCTTTTCCCGACGATGATCGCGCCGCTCGTCGGGGCGCTGTCGATGCCGGTCGCCTACTCGTTCATCGCTGCGCTCAACGCGATCGTCTTCGCGACGGCTGCGATCCCCGCCTATCTCCTGACCAATCTCGTCACCGCCAACCGCAGCGCGGCGCGCTGGGTCGCGCTCTGCACGGTCGTCACGCCGTGGCTCGCCTTTGCCTCGAAGGCGCTTCCCGACCCGCTCGCCTACGTCGCCGTGCTCTGGGCTGCCTACGCGATGGTCCGCACGGCCGGGGCCAACGAACGCCCGCTCAGAGGCGACCTCCTGATGCTGCTTGCGATCGCCCTCGCCTACCTCGTGCGAAACCAGTTTCTGCTGCTCGTCGGGGTCTGGGTCGCCGCGGTCGTGCTCTGCCGGATCGGTGAAACGCTCGGAGACAAAACATGGCGCGAGCTGCCGCGCGAATTGGTCGCTCTCCTGAAGGACCGCCCGCTCCCCTTCATCACGTTCGTGCTCGTGATTCTGCTCGTGAAGTTCCAACCGGTCTGGATCCTCGGGCTCTACACGGTCACCACATCCGACATCCGCGGCGGCGCGCTGCCAGGCGGCCTGATCCACGCGTTCTTCAACCATGCGAGCGTCGTCGCGCTCGGTGTGGCGGGGCTTCCATTCGTGCTCGGCCTGCCGTGGTTGGTCGTCGCGCTCACCCGCGTCAAGGAGCGCGTCCAGAACGACGCGGCGATCGTGATCGTCCTGCTCTCGTGCGCCGTGCTGGTGGTCGCCGCGAGCTTCGACGTTCGTTTCGCCGAATCCGACCGCGTGATCGAGCGATACATCTTCTACTTCGCGCCACTGATGTTTGTTGCGATGGCCGCGTTCTTCATCCGGCCACCCAAGAGCCTCGCCGCCTTCGCGTTGCCAGCGATCGCCGGGCTGCTGCTGCTCAACGCCAGCGAACCGTTCGGGCTCGACCAGAAGCTCAACTTCCAGATCAACCACGCCTTCTCGCCGATGCAGATCGGCCTGGTCGTCTACCAAAAGTCCGCTGACGCGATCGGGACTTCGATCTTCGGATTGATGACCGTCGCGATGATCGCACTGGCTGGCGGGGCATGGTGGCTGCTCCAATCGGGCAAGGCCACAGTTGCGCTGAACACATCATTCGCGCTCGTCTTTGCGGTGGTTCTGACGACGACGATCTACACAGTCCCCAAAGTCGTCAACCTTCAGAACGAACTGGTGGACAAGGGCTTCGGCTATCGCACCAATACAGAAAAGGCCTGGCTCGATCAGGCCACCAATGATGAGCCGGTCTCGCTCGTTTACAGCCCGCGCCTCGATATCACCGACAAGCGGGAGATCAAGCGTGCCGAGCGAACCAGCAACTGGTGGGACCTCGCCTTCTGGAACGAGTCGATCAGCGCTGTGTACGTCTCGCTTTCTGGCAACCCCACCCAATACAATCCGCTCCTGGGCGTGGCGTTCACGATGAAGCCCAATTGGGAGACCGGCGAGCTCAAGCGCGCCAGCGGCGACAAGGCCGAGTATCTCGCGCAGTCGGCCACGAGTCCGAACTTCGCGCCGCATTACGCAGGCACGCCGATCACGCGGGCGGGCTTCACCATCTACGACACCGGCACCGATGCCACTGCGTCCTGGGCCACCCAGGGACTCACCGCTCGCGGCTGGGTGCCTCCGGCCGGGGCCACGCTCCGAGTCTGGGGATCACTCGACGAGACGCGTCGGATCCAGATCGTCCGCCTCACGGTCGCGACCCGGCGGGCCGCGAGAAGGCTCGCCGGCTTCAAGGTCGTCGGCGCCGATCAGGTGAAGGTCGAACGCATCGGGCCGCGCATCCGGTACAGCTGGCCCGTGGAAATCATCCCGGGCGAACACCAGGACTTCAGGCTCGTCCGCGGCGGCGGCAACGTGCATGTGGAGAAGATCGACGTCAGCGCGCCTCAGGGTTAGTCCTGAAGACGCGCGGCTGGGCCATCACGGAAGAGAATGTTTGCGCCGGGGCCGAGCCCGTTGATGGCGTTCTTGGCGATTGTCCGCCAGGGCTTTGCGAGACCGTCCTGCGAGTCGGCACTCCAAAGCATCTCGGCATACCCCAACTTGTCGGTCAGCCTCTGGTCGAGTTCGGTCTTGATGTCGGCCCTGCTGAGCGTCGTGAGATCGGAGTGATCCCAGGTGTGATTGCCGATCGGTCCGTACCGGGCGTGCAGCTTCAGGCCGGGAATATCGCTGGCGGAGTTTTTGCCGACGTCAAACCAGGTGGCGGGGATGCCCTCTTCCTTCAAGAGCTTCAACAATTCGGGCGTGGTGGCCGACGGGCCGTCGTCAAAGGAGATCGCGGCGTAGTTTTTCGTGCCGGCGCAGAAGAGCGGTTCCCTCAGCTTCGCCAGGTGCTTCAGAGCCGCTGCCTGCTGCTTGGGCGAGATGTAAATCGCTCCAGATGAAGCTATGTCGAGCCCTATCTCCGCTGGAAACGTCGAAACTTCGATCACTGGCCGGACGACGTCGTTGTTCTCCGGAGACCGCGACATTGAAAACAGCATCGAAAACAGCACCGAAACTACGCAAACCAGCACCGCTAAGCGGAGTCTGCGGTTCGACGTACGACGAATGTCCATCTTTCTTGCAGCCACGCGGCATCGATCCTACGTTGATCTTGACCACGATTTGGGCAACGATCCCCGGCATTTGCCGACAGGGAGTATGCATCCGGATCAATGGTCATACATCCATAACGGATGCATCGCGAACTTCTGGCCCCCGTTCTCTGAGCTGCTCGGGAGCTGGAACGCCAGTCCCGACTGCGGAGGCCGGGACAGGCGGGAAGAGCCCACCCAGGTGGGCTCTTTCTCGTTAAGGACTCGGGAGCTGGGCTGCGCCGGATCCCCGACTGCGGAGGCCGGGACAGGCGGGAAGAGCCCACCCAGGTGGGCTCTTTCTCGTTAAAGGCTAGGTCTCGACCTGCACAACCCGAGGCTGACCCTCGCGATGATTGCCATCGCGGCCAACGTATCCGCCTTCGGCCCCGAACACGATGTATGTCGCCTCGTCATCGCCAACGTTCGCCACGCTGCGCTGAGTCGCGGCCGCGATGCGAATCACGCCGCCCGGTCCGAGCGTCACCGACTCATCGTCCTGCTCGCCCATCGTGAATCGCAGCGTGCCCGCGTGCACGAAGTACACCTCTTCCTGGCGGTCGTGCCAGTGCGCGCCGGTGCCGACTCCAGCCGGCAAAACGATTCCGTTCACGCCCATCTCGGTCACGCCAAGCTCGCCGCGGACCTTGCGGAAACCCTGACCCTCGCCCATGCCGTCGAGATTTCCGGCCTTCCAGCCATTGCCTTCGACCACTTCAACCTGCAGATCGCTCATTTCGTCCCCTGATCGGATGGCCGCTGGCTACAGTCGCCAGCGCTATGCAGGTCAAGTCTGTCACGGTCGCAGTACCAGTGCTCAACGGGGGCGAGAGATTTCTCATGCTGCTGGGCGCGGTCGCGCGGCAGCGGAATCATTCCGGCGTCGAGTTGGAGCTGCTGATCGTGGATTCGGGCTCCACCGACGGCTCAGTCGAGGCGGCGAAGGCAGCGGGCGCGCGAGTCATTGAGATCGACAAATCAACCTTTCAGCACGGCCGCACGCGCAACCTCGCCGTGCGCGAGGCGAAGGGCGAAGTCGTCGCGCTGCTGACCGACGACTCGGTGCCGGCAACTGACATCTGGCTCGACTCGATCGTCGAGGGCTTTGCAGCGGCCGAGGATGTCGCGCTCGTCTGGGGTCCGCAACACACGCTTCCAGAACACCCACACTTCGTTCGCCGCGAGCAGGACGAACACTTCAACCGCTGGGGCAAAGAAGGCCAGATCGAGCTTCAGCGCATCGGCGCTGGCGCCAAGGGGCTCGCCGAGTACGAGGCCAACCAGGGCTTCTTCGCATACTTCTCTGATGCCAACGGCGCCGTCGCGAAGTGGGCCTGGGAGGATCACCCCTACCGCGAAGTGCCCTACGCCGAGGATCAGCTGATCGCGCGCGAGATGCTCGAAGCCGGCTACGCAAAGGTCTTTCACGCCGGCGCGGCGGTCGAACACTCGCATCACTTCAGCGTGATCGAGTCGATGAAGCGCTCGTTCGATGACTACCGCGCGCTGCTCGAGGTACTCGGGTTTCGCTCGACGATCGACCTTCGCACCGGGGCGCGAGCGGTTGCTGACCTCACGCGCCGAGACCGCGCGCTGCTGCGCTCCGAGGGTGCAGCTGGCGCCGATCTTGCTGTCGGCACGCTTAGGAGCCTGCGTTACCACACGCTACGCGTCACTGCCGAATGGCTGGCCGCCCGGGCCGATCGCATGCCCGATTGGCTTACGCGCAGGCTCTCCAAGGAAGGGCGCCCGGGCGTCAGTCCAGTATCGATCTAGCCGCGCGGACCACTGGTAGGGTTTTTTCGTGGCCAAAGCAAGCGCAGGAGCGACTTCCGCCGCCCCCGAGCAGGGTGCGATTTTGAATGGGTCAAGCGCCCCAACACCAGCTGCGCCCGCGATCGCCGACGAGGCAGTCGCAGCCGCCGAGCGCATTGCCTTCCTCGCGTTGGCCAGCGAACTCGCCCGTGGGCGCAACGTTCTTGTCGTCGATGACGGGGCAAGCGCCCTGGCCGGCATCGCCGCGCATCTCGACTCGACCGCGATCGGCGAGCTGCCCGGCGCCGATTCCGGCGCCTACGAGCTCGTCGTCGCAGACCTGATCGCGGCCGATGAATTCACGATCGCTGGAGTGCCGCAACTCGCAGGGCTCGTGAACGCAGAGGCCGGCATCGCCCTGCTGCGCGTACCCAACCGACCAGAGTTCGCGCCGCTGCTTGAGTCCTTCACGGCAAGCTTCGCCCGCAGCCTCACGTTGCGCCAGCACAACTGGGTCGCCTCGGCGCTGCTGGACGACGCGATGTTCGCCAACGACGATCCTTCCCGCGCCGTCGCGGCATCGGTGCGCAAGATGGCTGCGGCGCAGCCGGGCGACGAGCTCTACAACGTCGTGATCGGTGCGCACGGGGCATTCCCGGACTTCCGCCCGCAACTGGCGATGACGCGCAGCGTTGTGATGCGCGAGATGATCGCCGAGCTCCAGCTCACGCGCGAGCGCGCAGAAAGTCAGCTAGCTGACGCCCAGGCCGTGAATGCCGAACAAGACGTCCGCATCCGCCAGCTCGAAGAAGAGCTCGCCTGGTACGACGAGAACAAGCTGGCCATCCGCGCGACCGTCGAGCAGAAGCCTTGGGCGATGACGCTGCTGTCGATCTACAGCAGCGTCATGTCACTCGCCGCCCGCGTGCGCAACGTCCTCAACAATTAGGTCGCGCAGATGATCTCCGTCGTCATCCCCGTGCTCAACGGAGCGCAATTCCTCGACGAGGTTCTGAACGCCGTCACCGGCCAGGTGATCGACGAACCGTTCGAGGTTCTCGTGATCGACTCTGGATCGACCGACGGCTCGCTCGAGATCGTGGCGGCGCACCCGGGCGTGCGCTTGATCGAGATCCCCAAGTCTGAGTTCGGTCACGGGCGCACGCGCAACTTCGGCGTGCAGAACACGACCGGCGAGCTGATCGCGTTTCTCACGCAGGATGCAACGCCAGCGAGCGAGCACTGGCTTGCCGCCTACCGCGACGCCTTCCGACTCGCCCCGAACGTTGGCGCCGCGTTTGGCCCGCACCTTCCGCGCCCCGGCGTCAGCCCGATCATGGCGCGCCTGCTGCGCGATCACTTCGCGCAGTTCGGCGGCGAGGACGGCCAGCCCGTTCTGACCGGCGCCGACGGTCCGATCTTCCTCTCCAACTCCAACTCCTGCATCTCTCGAGCGGCGTGGGAGCAGACGCCGTTCCGCGACATCTCTTACGCGGAGGATCAGGCCTTCGGTGTTGACATCCTGCGCAGCGGCTGGCTGAAGGCATTCGTTCCCGGCGCCGCCGCAAAGCACTCGCACAACTACGGAATGGCCGAGTCGTTCAAGCGCTACTTCGACGAGTACCGCGGCCTGAACGACAGCGTCGGCGAGCGCACCGAAGCCTCCGCCAGCAAAGCCTTGGAAATCATCTCGAGCTCGATCGCCGAGGATCAGAAGTTCCTCGAGGAGATCGGCCAGCCGGCCTGGCGCCGCGCCGCGTGGCGCCCACGGAGCGCGATTTACCACACAGGTCGCGTGGGATTTGGTGGCCTTGGCGCCCGGGCGAACCAGCTGCCTGGCCGCGTTCGCGAGGCGCTCTCATTCGAGCGCCGCGGAGACGGCGTGAGTTTCGAGATCCCGCCGTCGGGCCACCTGCCGCATGAGGACGTTCTTGAGGTCGAGCGCGAGGGCGTCGTGCCGCTGGTCCAGGGCAACGGGCTCGGCGGACCAATGCACGTTGCGTGGATCGTTCCGCCCTTTGGCGTCGGCGGCGGTGGGCACACCACGATCTTCCGAATGGTCCGCGCGCTCGAGAAGGCCGGCCACCGCTGCTCGATCTGGGTGCACGACCCGCTCGGGATCGACGGAAGCGCAGCTGGCACGATGCGCAAGCGCATCTCTGATCACTACTTCAGGCTCGACGCCTCAGTTCACGCCGGCTTTGCTGAATGGCGCGGCGCCGATGTGGTGATGGCAACGGGCTGGGACACGGTCTACAAGTCGCTGCGGCTCGATGGCTGCGTCGCCCGCGCCTATTTCGTGCAGGACCACGAACCCGAGTTTTACGCCAACTCATCGCGCGCGATCTTTGCCGAGCGCAGCTACGGCTTCGGTCTGCCGTGCATCTGTGCGAGCCCTTGGCTCGCCGATCTCGTGCGCGAGCGTTATGGCGCCGAGGCAGTGCCGTTCAGGCTCGGCGTCGACGCCGAGGAGTACGCGCCACTGGGCAGCCCGCGCCGCAACGACACCGTCGTTTTCTATGCGCGCACGTTCACCGAGCGCCGCGCGGTCGAGCTCGGCCTGCTCGCGCTGGAAGAGGTCAGGCATCGCAGCCCCAACACCCGCTTTGCTCTGTACGGCTCGCACGCGATGGTGCACATGCCGTTCTCGTACGAGCACCTCGGCGTCGTCAGCCCGGCGCGCCTCAGGCGGCTCTACAACGAAGCGACGGTGGGCTTGAGCCTGTCGCTGACCAACTACTCGTTGATCCCGCAAGAGATGATGGCTTGCGGACTCCCGGTCGTGGAACTTGCCGGTCGCGCCTGCGAGGGCGTCTTCGGCGACGACGGCAGAGTGATCTCGCTGGCCCAGGCCGATCCCGTGGATATCGCCGATCACATTCTTCAGTTGCTCGACGATCCCGCGCGGGCCGCAGCGCAGTCCGAGGCAGGGCTCGCATTCGCGCGCGAACACACCTGGGACGTCTCTGAATCAGAGGTGGTCGAAGCGATCACCAAGCTGAACCAGGACGCCGCTCCTGCGCGCGAGTGGCAGGCCGGCTCGCTGATCTGAGCAGGGGCTCAGAGGTAAAAGCGCCCGAACGTGATCGCCATGCCGGCGAGGTTCGTCATCGCCAACGTCATCACGACAGCGCTGGCCAGAGGCAGCCCGTACCGCCGCCCTGCACCGATTGCCGCTGCCGCGATGTACAACCCGAAGACCGCGAGCGCCGGAAATAGGTACCGCCCTTGCGCAAACAGCTGACCGTCCTTGATGAACATCAGGTAGCCGCTGACGTTGACCACGAACATCGTGCCGAGGATCGCGATTGCCGGATAGGCGACGATCGGCCAGGCGTCCTTCAGGCGATCGCGGCGCAGCCACACCGCGCGTAGAACGAGCACGAACAGCGCAAAAGCAAAGAACGCAGCGACCTTGTAGAAGTCGTTGTCAAAGCGCGTGTCGAGCGCATTGAAGTCGGCGATGAATCCGCCGAAGAAGATTGCGAATGCTGGGGGGGCGCCGACGAAGTATTCATCCATCGAGCCGATCGACGGCAGATACCACTGCCAGAGGTAACTGAGAAAGCCGGTCGCGCTGAGAGCCCGCTGGTTGGTGCCAGTACCCACCGTCGCAGTACCCGCGTCGTTGCCGAACACCGCCCACATCACAACGAGCAGAGCCAAAGGAATCGCGGCGCCGAGCACGCTCGTGCGCAGTGCGACGAGACGCTTTTCTGAACGCATCACGGCGACCAGAACGGCGAAGGCCAGGGCCGGGATGAGCCCGAACGACGTCGGCTTGGCCGTCGCTGCGATCAACAGTGCGCCGGTGGCGCCGAAGACGCTCCAGAACGTCGGCCCCCGGCGCAGCACAATCGCTCCAGCCCACAGCGTCGCCGCGCAGGCCGCGAGCATCATGCTGTCGTTGGAGGCGCCACCGCTGAGATGCACGACCATCGGTTCGAAGGCGATCGCAAGACCGGCAACGATCGGCGCCCACGGCTGACGTGGCAGCAGCTCGCGCACGAAAAGCATCGCGAAGATCACGCCGAACGCGAGGAACAGCGCCGAGTAGAGGCGGACGAAGAACAGCTTGTCCCAGATGTTTCCGAGCGAGCCAATTGCGTACGGAACCACGGCTGGCGCGTAGTAGAGCGGCGTGTAGGTGTTTGCGGGCGTCAGACCATACGGCTCGTCGGGACCGTCGCGCGCAGCGTCGTAGTTCATCTCAAAGGTTCGCTCGCTGGAGCGCTCCCACGACGGTTTCACGAAGGGGTGCCCGATGATGTTCTGCGCCGTCTGCAGGCCGGCGTAGACGGTGCTTGGCAAGTATGAATTTCCGGGGTCGTTCTCGCCGAGCGATCGCTGGGGCAGTTCACCGTTGGCGACCGTCTCTACATATGTGAAGTGCGCGAGCTCGTCGGGCGTGTTGAATGCCGGCGTCACCAGCGCCCAGATCGCCGCATTGGCAAAGGCGATCGCCGCGATCGCGATCATCATCCGACGACTGGCAGGAACCTTCAGCCGCCCAGCTCGAAGAAGCAGAACCCACGCAGCCGCGATCAGCCCGAACGCGAGGAGCGCAGCGAGCCAATAGGTCCACGCTCCGACCCAGCTCGGCCGGAACAGCGCGGCGCGCGAGAAAATGGTTGGGATCATCGACCACGTCGAGTTCGAACCCGCACGCATGTACTCGATCGAAAGATCACCCTTGACCGGCTTCTTGCCGATCGTTGAGATCTGCTCGGGGCTGGAATTGCCGTTCGGGTTGCCGGCGACGGCCGCGTTCGATCCGTCGGTGCGAAAACACAACGTCGCCCCGGCGCTCAGGCCACTCGGCACCTTGAAGGTCGGATACGCGCCGTCGTTGAACGCGGGCGGTGTGCTCGTACCGAGTTGCTTACCGGCTGCGTTACGAGCCGTCATCGTCATCTTCACGCCAATCCGGCGATAGGTCCCGACCCACAGCCGCACGGCGTCTGTACCTGCGGGCAGCGTCACTCCCTTCGTGCAGAGCGGGGTGCCGTCGCGGGCGATCGTGACCACGAACGCATCCGGTGAGACGCCGTTGTTGCCGCTCAGCCGTGGCTTGCTTGGTGTAAAGGCCAGGAGCGCGAGCAGCGCGGCGATCGCCAGCACGGCCGCCATGGCCAATTTCTGCCATTTTGCGGGCGCGAGCATCGCGGTAAGACTAGTCACGCCCCAGTGGATTCACACAGGCGCCAGTTGCCGTTGTGTGCGAGGCGACCATCCAGCGATATGTACTGCTCGCGCCGTTGTCGATCCGTCCGTAGATGAAGTTCACAGACCCGTTGGCCGCCGCGTTGCCGGCGCCTTCGGTGGCCAGGTCATAGGTTCCGACCGCAGGGTCATGGGCGACCGCGTACGTGTTCACGGTGACCGGATCGCTGGCGGCGTAGAAGGTCTCGTTCGCAGAAACGGCTGCCCGCGCGATACCGCCGCCGAATGCGGAGTCGGCGCTGTCCACGAATCCCTGCTCGCCGCCTCCGAAGCTCGGCCACTGGTAGTACAGGGTCTGGCCCGCCGCGGTCCCTAACCCCTCGATCGCCTGCACGCGGACGCAGATCTTGCCGCCGGACGGGCAGTTGCCGCCGCGAGCCCCTGCCTCGAGTACCCCGCTGGCTCAACCCCGGGGTCGGCCCCCAGTTGCGCGGGTTGTCGATTCAATGGGCGGGGATGCCGCCCAAGCAGCGCTTTCAGCCGCGCGCGGCCGCGCGCTGCTCAGCTACAGCGCGGTTCTCGACGTCCTGGTCGATCCACTCGCGGTGTCCGCGAAACCATTCGACCGTCTGTGCGATGCCCTCTTCGAACTGCACGGATGCCTCAAAGCCGAACTCTTCCTTTGCGCGCTCGGTGTCGAGTTTGCGTCGCGGCTGGCCTCCGGGCATCGACGTGTCCCACTCGATGCTCCCCGAGAATCCCGTTTGCTTGGCAATCAACTCAGCGAGGTCCTTGATCGTGATCTCGAATCCGGCGCCGATGTTCACAGGGTCGGACTTGTCGTAACGCTCGGTCGCGAGCAGCAGCCCGCGGGCGCAGTCATCAACAAACAAGAACTCGCGTGACGGAGTGCCATCGCCCCAGAGCACGACGTTTTCGCCGCGCTCGTCGGCCTCGACCATTTTGCGGATCAACGCCGGGATCACGTGCGAGCTCTGCAAGTCAAAGTTGTCGCGCGGCCCGTAGAGGTTCACGGGCATCAGGAACAGCGCGTCCATGTCGTACTGCTCGTGGTAGCTCTGCACGCCTGCGAGCAGGGCCTTCTTGGCGATTCCGTACGGCGCGTTCGTCTCTTCGGGGTAGCCGTCCCAGAGCGTCTCTTCGCGAAAGGGAATCTCGGCGAACTTCGGATATGAACAGATCGTTCCGAGCTGGACGAATTTGTCGACCTCGCTGCGCCGGGCGTGCTCGAGCAGCAACGCGCCCATCATCAGGTTGTCGTACCAGTAGGCGCCGGGGTTCTTGCGGTTGGCGCCGATCCCGCCGACGCGCGCGGCGAGGTGGATCACGATGTCCGGGTTGGCGTCCTCGTACATGCGCACGACGTCGTCCTCGCGCGTGAGGTCGTACTCAACTGAGCGGGGCAAGAACGGAGTGACGCCGAGTTGCTCGAGGCGCTCGGTCACATGTGAGCCGAGAAAGCCCGCTCCGCCGGTCACGGCGACGCGCTTTCCGGTGAAAAACTCAGCGGTTGGTTGTTCGTAAGTCATCGCGCGATCATATTTGTCCGTCGCGTTCATCTCGGGGGGTTGGAAACGGCGGTCGGTCTTTTGCGAGCGACAACAAGGGCGTTCTTGCCAATCGGCATGCGTACGAGCGATTCAACGCGGCGCATGATCGGCACGACGAAGCGGTCGTAGATACCGACCGCACCGGGGTCGAGTTTGGTCGAGCCAAGCAGCTTGAACTTGATCAGCCACGGCAGGATTCCGACAACGTCGAAGTACCGGCGTTCAACGATTTCGAACCCCGCGCTGGTGCATTTGTCGGAGATGTCATCGAGCGTGTACCTGCGGAAGTGGTCGATGCTCTTGTCGAACTTGCTGTACAGAAATGGCAACGCCGGCACGAACGCGCAGAGTGTGCCTCCGGGAGGCAGAAGGTCAAATACGCGCTGGATCTCTTCTGCGTCGTGCTCAACATGTTCGAGCACGTTGACGTAGACGAACGTGTCTGGCTCGAATGCCGTGATCTCGGCGGTGAAGCCATCGAGGAAGCCGACTGCGGTCGTCGTGTCGACGTCGGTGATCTGATCGGCCGCTTCAGTGAGCTGCGCCGCCATCGCGTCGGATGGCTCCAGCAAGAACAATCGCTTCGGCGCGGCGCGGCGCGCGATCAGCCGCGAGAAGGACCCGGTGCCCGCGCCGACCTCGACCACGTTGGTGCCCAGCGACGGCTCGAACCGGTCGAGGATCCAGTCGTGATAGTTGTCGGCGAGATCCATCGCGTCGAGGTCTTCGCCCTCGTACTTGAACGATTCAGACGTCATCTCATGTCTTTCTCTTGGTCAATGCACCGCTGGCGAGGACCATCGCGACGGCTACTACAGATTGGATCCCGAGCATGGCCACAGCGGTGTCGTACGGCGACTCCGCGACGCTCTGCACCAGTACCAACTGGACTACGACAGCGACGGCCAAGATCGCCAGGAACAAGAATCGCCTGATCGCCAGAAAGTACTGGCAGGCAAGGTAAGTGATCGCAAGCATCAACATTGCAAGGCCGAGCAACGGCAGTGCAGCGGACTCGATCCCGTACTCAACGCCGAACGCCAGCTCCAGTACCTGTTTGCCAGCGACGAAATAGACCGCGACCATCGCGCTGCCGACTGCGGCGATCAGCGTAATCGACCGTCTGAGCAAGCGCCTGGCATCTGGACCGGCGCCACGACGGGCCGCTTCGGGCACGACATAGAAGCCGAGGCCGATCGCTATCCACACGATCACCTTGGCCGCGACGGCATCAGCGGCATAGGCACCCGCGAGCGTCTCGTCGGCGGCGCGCTTGACCATGATCACGTCGGAGTTCTGGAGGATCGCGATCAAGGTCAATGCCACGAGCGCCGGCCATGTGCTGCGCACCAGCGCCAAGAACCCGAAGTTCGACTTCGCGACGTCGACCGGCGCGAGCGGCTCGAGATCAAGATCGGGATCCAACTCAAGTTCGACCGGCCCACTCAGCGCCCGCAACAGCGGGATCAGAAGAATCCCCGCAGTCAGCAGAATCGACAGCGCGCTGCCGAGGAAACCGCCGGTGACGCCGAATCCAAATGCCACCAACGCGGCGGCAAAGACCAACCGCAGCGCGGCCTCGCCGACGATGCTCAGCGCGACGGCTTGAAATCGCTGGAGGCCCTGAAGCGCGCCGCGAAGCACCGAGAGGAACAACCACACGCCACCGGTCGCGGGGATCGCCGCCGCCGCCCAGGGAGCATCGTCGACTCCCGTTAGCGCCGCGAGCTGCTCGCGAAACACAATTCCGAGGACGACGCAGACCGCTGTGATCGAAAGCGTTGCCGTCGTCCAACGCAGCACGTGCGATCGCAGGGCCCTGTCGTGCCGACTGGCTTCGACGCTGACTTCGCGCGCAACGGTGATCTGAAGCGCGGACCCGGCGATCGAGACAATCAGAAACGCGGAGACCAGCGCCGCGAGCGAGCCGTAGTCGATCGGCCCGAGCGCGCGAGCGAGCACGACCGTGAAGGCGAGTCCAAGAACGTTCGCGCCGAGCGCGGCGACACTCAGGCCGACGGCCGACTTGGTGCCGGTGCTCTCCTTGGATCGGAGTGCAGCCAGGTGCTGCCGCGCGAAGGTGCCAGCGCGCGAGCCGAGCACGGTCTAGTCGGAGAAGCGAAAGCGGAAGAGGGCGCCGATTGCGCCGAATCCGTCTCGCCATGTGATCTTTTTGCCCTCTTCGAAGGTGCGGCCGTAGTACGCGATCGGCAACTCGTAGATCCTCAGGTCGCCGCGCTTGCAGATCTTGGCGGTGATCTCGGGCTCGATGCGGAAGTCGTTTGAGCACAACGGGATCGACCGGATCAACTCGCCGCGGAAGGCCTTGTATCCGGTCTCCATGTCGCTGATCGTTGTGTTGAAAAGGATTCCGGCAGCATCGAGAGGAAGCGGTTTCCGATCATGTGCCAGAAGAGGTGCACGCGCTGCGGTTCGCCGCCGCTGAGGCGCGAGCCGTAGACGACGTCGGCGTGCCCGTCGATGATCGGGCGGATCAGTTGCGGAACGTTTGCGGGGTCGTACTCGAGGTCGGCGTCTTGGATTGCGACGATGTCGCCGGTGCTGGCAGCGATACCGGTGCGCACTGCCGCACCCTTGCCCTGGTTGACCTTGTGCTGAATCAGCTGCACACCATCGGTGTCATCAGCCCAGCGCTGCGCGATCGCTGCCGAGTCGTCCTTTGATCCGTCGTCGATGAGCAGGATCTCCAACCTGACCTCGAGCGCGAGAAGTCGCTGCATCAGCTCGTCGATGTACTTCTCTTCGTCGTACATCGGGACGATCAGCGTCAGGAGTGGATCGGGAATTGGGGTGTAGAGGTTTCGGTTCATTTGGGGTGTGGCCGTCGGGGGCGTCAGCATAGCCCCGCTTTGCGGCTAGTAGGCTCCGGCGCCGTGAAGACCACGGTTGTCACCGCTCTGGAGCAGGTATTTGGGTTTGCGATCGCCGGCGTCACAGTCGGGGCGCTGATCCAGGCTGGTATCGGGGCCGGGGCGACCGTGCCGGTCGAGCGAACGCGCGGGTTCTTCCGGCGCACCGCCGCGTGGCTGAAGCCGTACGCCGGCGGCCTGGCAATCACAATCGCCGTGGTCGCCGCTTTCTCGTTCTGGCCGCAAACGTGGTCCTTCTGGGTCACCAGGAGTACCGAGCGCGGGTCCTGGAGTCACCTTTCGGTACAGGAGGCCGGCTACGCAGACGCCAAGCTCACGAAGGCGAACATGCCGTACCTCGAGTTCGTCCGCTCGCGGCTCAAACCCGGTGACACGTACTCGATCGCCCCCAAAAAGCAGCTCGAGGACGTGAACATCAAGCAGTGGACCTCTTACGTCCTCATCCCCAACCTTCTGACCGACGAAGCGGACGCCGACGCGCTCCTGATCTTCGGCCCCTCGCCGAAGTCGGTTGACTATGACCGCGAGCGGTTCCCGGTGCTCGAAGAGTTCGCACCCGGATACGCGCTCGCATTGCGCAAGAAAAGCGGGGCGTCGTGAGGGTCGATATCGCCCAGTTCGCGGTGACGGCCCTGTTCGTGGTGCCGGGTCTCGCATTGCTCGTTGCGACGCGGGTGATCGCCTTCCGGGCGACCGAGATCGCGGCGGCCATCGGACTCGCCTACCTGACGGGCATGGCCGCTGTCATCACGCTGTCGATCCTGCTGCTGACCCTCGGTGTACCGATGAGCGCGCCGCTTTACTTGTTGGTGGCTGCGCTGATCACGGGTGCGCTCGCTGCGCGGCCGCTGGCTGCGGCGCGGCGAACGAGCCCCTCCACCAAGTCGGCTCGCGGCCGGCCGGAGATTGCCGACCTGCGCGCATGGCTCGGCGCACGCTCGACTGCATGGTGGCTCGCGGCGTTGACGGTGTTCGCGATCGCAGTCGTCGCGGTTCTCGGCTACATGTCAGCTGTGATGACGCCGGTCACCGGCTGGGACGGTTGGTCGATCTGGGCGCGCAAGGGGCTGATGCTTTTTTACAACGACTCGCTCCCGACGGAGTTCTTCCAGTCGGACTACTACTTCTTCATGCAGCCCGACTACCCGCTGTTGATCCCGGTGTGGGAATCGATCTTCTTCCGCTTCGCCGGCGCGCCGAACACGCAGGCGTTGCACGCGCAGTTCTGGATCCTGCTGATCGCCGCGCTCTGGGCTGCGGGATTTCTGGCCCACCGCGCAGCGCCTGCGATTCGCGGCTCGAAGGAGTGGGCGGCTGCGATCTGGGCTCCGCTCCTTGCGATGGTGGCGATCTCGCCACACATTTACCAACAGACCTTGCAGATCTACGCCGACATTCCGATGGCGATATTCGCCCTGAGCGCGGCGTTCTGTTGCGCGACCTGGATCGAGACACGGCGAAACGGCTACCTCGTGCTGGCCGCCGTCTTGCTCGGCGGGCTCGCCAACATTAAGAACGAGGGTTTGATCACCGCGGTGGCGATTCTCGGGGGACTGCTGCTTGTCCAGCTTTTCAGAGTTCACGGGTCGCGCATGCGCTCGATCAAACCGGTCGTGCTTGCCGCCGGCTACACGGTGGTCGCTCTCCTTCCATGGAGAATCTGGATCACCGTGAACGATGTGGATGGACTCGTCTCGGTAACTGACGGTCTGTCGCCGGCCTTCCTCTGGGAAAACAGGGACCGCATCAGCCCCTCCCTTGCGCAGTTCGCCAATCAGTTGATCACGCCCGGGCTGTGGAACTTCATCCCGACGATCGCGATCGCGCTGGCGATTGCCTGCCTGATCGTGAATGTCAGGCGACGTGTGGCTGCCTTCTACGCAGTCGTCACCGCGCTGACCGTGGCTGGGATCCTCTGGGGCTACGTGGTCGCGCCAACCGAGCTCGGCTCGCACCTGAATTCGTCGATCACCCGTCTGGTTGACGGCTTCGTGCTGATCTGCTTGGCAGCAGTGCTGCACCTGACGGTCTTGCTTGCAGCAGCCGGCGCTGGCGTATTCGCGGACGCCGAAGAATCGTCAGGCTCCGCGGCTGCGCCGCCAACGCATGATTGAGCGGTAGACGAGCACGATCGCACGGCTCATGAGCTGGTTGATCGCCACGGCGACGCGGTGGCCCTCGCCGTTGTCGACCGCGTTCTGCGCATGCTCGACGAACTGCTCCTCAAAGCCGGTGATGCTGAGTGAATCGTCGGCCATGCGGAAGCGCGCGACGTCGGCATCGATGTACACGGGATTGCTGCGCCGGGCAAGGCGCAGCCAGAGGTCGTAATCGGCGCTGTACTTGAAGCGCTCGTCGAGCGCGCCGATCTCATCGAGCACGGTGCGCCGCACGAAGGTCGCGGGCGATGAGACGAAGTTGTTGGTCAGGTACAAGCGGAGCGAGAAGCGCTTGAGTAGAAAGTTCTTGTATGCCGTGACGGCCTTACGCGACTCCTCCCCGCTCCCGCCCATGATCTTGCAGCGTCCGACCGCCCACTCGGCGCCGTTTTCGCCGGCGAGCGCCGCGCCTACCACGGCCAGCGCGCCGGGCTCGTAGGTGTCATCGGCGTTGAGCCAGGCGATCCAGTCCCCGGTGGCCATCGCGACACCCTTGTTGAAGGCATCCGAGAGACCGCGATCGGGCTCGCTGATGTACCGCAGGCGACCGGCTTCGGCCTCTTCGGCGAGCAGTTCAACTGTGCCGTCGGTCGAGCCGCCGTCAACGACGATGTGTTCGAGCGCCGGGTAGCCCTGCGACTGAATGCTCGAAAGCGTCTCTCGAATCGTCGCATCTGCGTTATAGGTGGGCGTGACGACCGTAAGTGATGGAGCAGTGCTCAAGAAGCTGGGCGGCGTCCGGTCAGGTCTTCCATGTCGGCATCAACCATCCCTGTGACCAGCTCGTCAAAGCTGACCTTCGGCTCCCAGCCAAGCTTTTCTTTGGCCTTGGTCGCGTCCCCGATCAGCAGGTCTACTTCCGTCGGTCGGTAGTAGCGCGGATCGATCTCCACGTAGTCCTCGTAGTTGAGGCCGACATGGCCGAATGCCTTCTCGCAGAATTCGCGCACGGAGTGCGTTTCGCCAGTTGCGATCACGTAGTCGTCGGGCTCGTCCTGCTGGAGGATCATCCACTGCGCCTCGACGTAGTCCTTGGCGTGGCCCCAGTCGCGCTTGGCTTCGAGGTTGCCGAGGTAGAGCTTCTTCTGCTGGCCGGCCTTGATCGCGGCGACGGCGCGGGTGATCTTGCGCGTCACGAAAGTCTCACCGCGTCGCGGCGACTCGTGGTTGAAGAGGATGCCGTTGGATGCGTGCAGGCCGTAGCCCTCGCGGTAGTTGACGACGATCCAGTATGCGTAGAGCTTGGCCGCGGCGTACGGGCTGCGCGGATAGAACGGCGTCTTCTCGTCCTGGGGCACGGCCTGGACCTTGCCGTAGAGCTCGCTGGATGAGGCCTGGTAGAAACGCGCAGGGACTTCAGTCTCGCGGATCGCCTCGAGCAGGCGCAGCGAGCCGAGCCCGGTGATCTCGCCGGTGTACTCGGGTACCTCGAACGAAACCTTCACGTGGCTCTGCGCGGCGAGGTTGTAGATCTCATCGGGCGCGACCTTCTCTACGATGCGGTTCAGCGAAGAGGCATCGTTGAGGTCACCGTAATGCAATGTGAGGCGGACGTCGTCCTCGTGGCGGTCCTGGTAAATGCCATCGAGTCGCCCGGTGTTGAACGAGCTCGAACGGCGGATGATGCCGTGGACCTCGTACCCCTTTTCGAGCAGAAGTTCGGCGAGGTAGGAGCCGTCCTGCCCGGTGATTCCTGTGATCAATGCTTTCTTGGCCATATCGAAGCGCGACTATAACGAAACTGATGATGCCCGATAGATTCTCGGCGGCGCATGGCCACCTCGGCAACCAACACCTCTCGACCCGGGCACGCCCGACTTTGGCGACACAGTTACCGACTCGGCTTTTCGTGGCTGCGCCGCACTGCTCGGCACGGCTTCAAGCCCGGACGCAAGCCCGGATTTCAGCGCCTGCTCGTCCCGCTTGATCCATGGCGCTTCTACGAAATGGGCGTCCTCGCCGACAGGCCATTCAACGGGCGCTGCCTCGACGTCTCCAGCCCCAAACTGCTGACCTCACTGCTTCAGCGCGAGGGATCGGGCGACTGGCTCGGGATCGACCTCTTCACCGACGAAATCGCGGCCTGGCGGGCTATCGATCCGGCGCTTGACCTTGAGGTGCAGAACGCGACCTCCCTGCCCTACGACGACAACAGCTTTGACACAGCTCTGAGCGTCTCAGTCGTCGAGCACATGGGCCGAGGAAATGACACCACGGCGCTGCGCGAGATTTTCCGCGTCGTCAAACCCGGCGGGATGTTCTACCTGACGACGATGGTCGCCGCGAACAGCCGCGATGTGTTCGGCGGCGATGAGATCTACGGCAACGCCAGTGAGCGCGTCGATGACGAGCGCGTCTTCTTCGAGCATGTCTACAGCCCCGCAGAATTCGCCGAACTGACGCAGGAAGCCGGTTGGATCACCACCGAGCTCGAGTACGCCGTACAGACCAAGCCGAAGATCCAGGATCGTTTCTACCGTTGGGCGCCATTCTCCTACATCTTGAGCCCGTTGCTGCGGATCTGGTTTCCGCGCACGATCGCCATGAGCAGCCAGTCCGACGTCGTGACCGCGCTGCCCGAGGGCCGCAGTGCCGTCGTCAACGTGACGCTGGTCAAGCCGACGCAGTAAGCGCTCTGTAGACCGCGAGAGTCTCATTCGCGCTGCGTTCCCATGTGAACGTCGCCGCGCGCTCGATGCCGCGCTCTCGTAACTGCGTCTGCAGCTCGGGCGAACTCAGAACCGACCGAAGCTGTTCGGCGATCTCTTCGGTGTTGGTCGGATCGACGACGATCCCGGCGTCGCCGACCGCCTCGGTGAGGCTCGTGCGCCCGCTGCTGATGACCGGCGTGCCGCAGGCCATCGCTTCGAGCGGCGGAAAACCAAAGCCCTCGTACAGCGACGGGAAGAGAAAGCATTCGGCCCCGCGGTAGAGCGCCAGCAACTCGTCGTCGCTCACCCGACCGAGCAGCAGGATCTGATCAGACATCGGTGACTCGCTGACGCGGGCCAACAGCGCCCCGTCGTCCCAGCCACGCGCGCCGGCGACAACCAGCTTGAGATCCTCGGCAGCGCTACCGAGCCGTTCAAGCGCACCGATTGCCGCCTCGACGTTCTTGCGAGGCTGAAGCGTGCCGACCGTCAGCACGAACGGCCGCTCGATCCTGAGCTTCGCGAGCAGGTCCGCATCCGCCGGGTCTGGTGTCGCGGAGAAGCGCGGGTCCAGTCCGAGCGGGATGACAGTGATGCGCTCATCGGCGATGTTCAGGCGCTCGGCGATCTGTCGCTTCGAGTAGTGCGAGGACGTGACGAGATGGGCGCCCGACTTCAGCGCCTTGGGCAGGCGGTGCTTGAGCTGCGCGACGTTGCCCATGGAGAGCCACTCGGGGTGCTCCCAACCCATCGCGTCGTAGAGCGTGACGATCATCGGCGAGTCGCAGCGCGGCGGCGCGAGCGGCGACGGGCAGTGCAGGAGGTCGAGCTTCGCGTTCCTGGCATTCCTCGGCAACTTGAACGGCATGTAGATCAGTTCGCGCGTCAGGCCGCGCGCGATTCGTCCGAAGTTGGTGGAGGGCGCGCTGCCCGGATGGCGTAGCTCAATCAGCTCGACGTCTGGAGCGGTTTCGAGGAAGGGCATTACCTGATCGATCGCGCGCGCCGTGCCGCCCCGATCGAGTTCCAGCGCCGTGAGTTCAATGCCAACGCGCACGGGGAGCGATCAGCTCGGCTTGCGTGCCATCGCGTCCACGACGTCGCCACCGCCGAATACGAAGTTCAGCGCCGCGACAAAAGGCAGAGTGATGAGCGCAATCGGAGTGAAGAGCAGTGCGGCGGCGCGAGTTTCAAAGACGCGGCCATGGCCAGTGATCGCGACGTACACGCTGTGCGGAAACGTGCTCATCGATGTCGAGGTCTTGACCCACTCAACTTCGTAGCCGACGCGCTCGAGCACCGTGCCCAAGCCCTTCGTGGTCAGGTGCGTGCGATGCCGCGGCAGCTCGAGCATGATCCACCGATTGCCGAACAAGCGCTTCTGCCAGCAGCCGAAGTTTGGCGAGGCGATCACGACCTGTCCGCCGGGCGCGAGCAGTTCGAATGCACGCGCGAGATCGTGGCTTGGTTCGGCCACGTGCTCGAGTGTGTGAAAGAAGAGGACGACGTCAAAGCTGCCGTCTTCGAGGTCGGCGGTGTTGATCGTTCCGGGGCGCGCCTCGATGCCGTTCTTGCGCGCGACCTCGCAGACATCCGGCGACGGCTCGATGCCCAGCGCGTTCCAGCCCTCGCCCGCCAACAGCTTCGTCACGTTTCCATTGCCGCAGCCGACGTCGAGCAACTTTCCGCTGCCGCTGCCCAAACGATTGAGTGGTAGCTCGTGCAGCACGCGGCGTTGATGGGCGCGGTTCAGCTTCGCGCGCAGTCCGCCTCCGGTGGGTGCTGCGACGGCCTCGGTGTGGTTGTCGTAGTCACCCTCGTACAGGGTCACGAGGTCTTCCTCCGCGACAAACGGCTCGGTCGTTCCGGTGCCGCACACCTCGCAGACGAAGATTCTGAATTCCCCGGGCACCCCGAGCACACGGTCCGGGCCGCTGAAGCGAGTGAGCGTCAACGCTCCGCCGCAGCAGTCGCAGGGCCGGTCCGGGCTCGGTCGATTTTGGGGGGCGGTCTCTGGAGTCATGTGGGCGACTGTCTACCTAAGCGGTCGGCTACCAGCGCTGTGAGGAACCGGCGCAGCTGACGATAGTCATCAAACGCGTTCCCCGCGATCAGCGCAAAGGCGACTGGCGCGATCACCACAAACAGGGCCAGCAGCAGCTGCGAGCCACCGCCCGCAGCGCTTCCGACGAGCAGCGCCGGGAGTGCGCAAACGGCTGCGAGCACGCCGAGCGCGGCGATCCTGAGGAGGATCCGCAGTGCGATGAAGCCGGCCTCGGAGCCGGTGCACCAGATCAGCATGACCGCCGAACTGACGAAGTAGCTGGCGACAACCGCGGCGGCCACCCCCTGCACGGAGCCGGGCTCAAATATGACCATCGCGGTTACCAGCGTGATCACGCAGGCGAACGCCGTGGCGTAGAGCGCTTTGTACAGGTTCTTGGCGATGCCGACGGCGACGAGCACAGTCGTAACGACCTGCGCCAGCGCGCCGATGAGCAACAGCACGAGCGTCTGCTTGTAGTCGGGTTGGAAGAAGACGTCGAGCCTGTCCCAGAAGCCATCCGGTGCCGGTGCCCAGGCAACGAACGCCAACCACGTCGCCACCGGCACGAGGATTATCGCCGGGAAGCGCATCGCGTCCAGCAGTATGAGCGAAGTCGATCGCGCCTCTTCGGGGTCCGTCCGCGCCACGCCGGCAGTGATGCGCGGCAGCATCGCGTTGTACAGCGCGCCCGCAGTGACGCCAAGAATGACTCCGACGACCGAGGCCAGCAGCGAGAACACGGAGACGACGCCGGCCGGAAAGTCGCGGCCCAGGAAGATCGTCACGAGGAAGATGTTGGCCTGCCAGCCGATCGCGATCGCCGCGCTCGAAAGCGTCGCCGCGCCAAAGCGCAGCGATGGGCGCGCCGGAACGGTGACCGGTTTTGAAAGCACGATGCTGCCGTAGATGCGCATGTGCAGGAACAGCAGCATCAACCCTGAGCAGACGGCCGCCAACGTCGCGCCGTAAGCGCCGATCAGCGGCGTCAGGATCAGCGTCGCGATCACGGTCGTCAGCGACGACGCGACGAACGCCAGTGAAGTCGCCTTGAACTGGTTGCGCACAAACGCCATGCCCGAGATCGCGGACCCGAGGATGTACATCGCCCCGGCAAGCGCGAAGAGCGCGACGTTGGTGAGATATGCGCCAGAGAAGGACCCGCGCGTGCCGAACAGCAGCATCAACGCCCCCAGTGCGGAGATCAGCAGACCGCACCCCAGCAGCGCCAGCAGAGCCACCCGGACCGATTGGTTCATCACGACGCGTGCAAGCGCCGGGAACTCTTCGTCCGAGACATCGGCGGTCAGCCGCGCGACGATCGGCGTGCGCGTCGAGATCGCGATGATCAACAACAACTGGAAGATGATCAGGCCCGCGAAGAACGCGTCGGAGCTTCGGTTGAAGCCGACGAATGCTGCAATTACGACGAACTGAACGACGCTGGCGCCGGTGGAGGCGAGAACGACGAGCGACGTCCAAACAAATGCGCGTGGCACTGATTGCTCGGTCTGCGTCACGTCGTCAAGACCCGTTGATCGTCAGGACTACCAATCCATTCGCGTTCGAGTACGGCGCGCCGTACTCCTTCACAGCGACCACCTCCCGTGAACTGTTCCGCCACGAACACAGCCGAGCAGTGCGTTCAAACCAGTCGATCCGATCCGCCTCGATCGCGTCATTCTGAAACTGCTCGTCGAGCCACTCGTTCCAGCCGACCGGCAGAGTGATGATCAGCTTTCCGCCGGGCGCCAGGAGCGACTGCAACTTCTGGACGCCGGGAATGAACTTCTCGGGATCGCGCGGCGTCTCGTCCCAGCCGACGTGCTCCATCGTCGAGATGCTGAAGATGAAGTCGTACTGCTCTGAAATCGGAATTTCGATCACGTCGAGATTGCGGACTCCCGGGGCCACCTCGTACTTGTCTACCACGGCGTGATCGTGATCCTTGTAATGCGCGTAGACATTGCCGACCTCGAGCGTGAGGCCCGCGTCCTTGAGCTGGTCCTCGATGATCGCGAGCTCGACGCAGCGTTCGTTGTCCCAAGTCTGATTGAACGGAGCGATGAAATAATCGAGTTGCTTGCCCTCGAACTCAAAGCTGCTGCCGCGGGCCGCGCGGACTGCGCGGCGTTCGCGCACGCGCGCAATCAAGCGGTGGAGCGGCGCTGCCAGCCCCCCGGAATTGCCGATGCGAGTGTCGTAAGTCAGGCCGCTCATGAGATTCAGAGATCGCGGCCAAGCATAAGCAAACTGCGATACGACCCGGCGGACTGGGCGGCAGCGCGACCCCAACTGAATTCGCGCGCGCGGGCGCGGCCTTTTTCGGCGAGCTCGCGACCGAGCTGCGGCTCGTCGATCAACCGCCGCATTAACGCAGTGATCGATTCGACCGCCTCGGGGTCGAAGAGCAGCGCGGCGTCACCCGCGACCTCTGGCATCGATGAGACGTTCGAGGTTGCGACCGGGCATCCGCACTGCATGGCCTCGAGGATCGGCAGACCGAAGCCTTCGGCCAGCGACGGAAACACGAGACCGATCGCGCCCGAATAGAGCGTGTCGAGCTGCTGATCGGTGATCCAGCCCAGCATCTTCACCCGGTCAGCTACCCCAAGCTCTTGCAACAGGGTCGCGAGCGCCGCGTCCTTGCCGGCGTCAGCGCCGGGCAGGAGCAGGCGCACGTCTTTGTCGTCAAGCCCGGCAAACGCGCGCACCAGTCGTTCGATGTTCTTGTTCGGGCGGCGCGCGGCCGGAGTGACGAAGAAGCGACAATCGCCCGGCAGGTCGAATTCTCTCAGCACCGTCGCGACGTCCAGCAGCTCGGTCGGCTCGCGTGCCGCGAGCGGGATGACCTCGATCCGCGATGCCGGCAGGTTGTATGCGCGCTCAAGATCGCGGCCAGCGCTTTTGGAAATGGTGAGGATCGCGTCCGAGCGTCGCGCCGAGCGTGCCAGCAACTTGCGGAAGACCTTGCTGGGGATGGACTCGCCGGGCTCGGGATAGAGCTGCGGCGTCGCGTCAAAGATCGTTGTGACCTGTGGACAGCCCGGACGCAGGCAGGCAGTGTTGACCATGTTGTGAAGCAAATCGAAATCGCCGCGGCGGAGCATCCGCGGCAGCACCGTCGATTCGTAGTGAAGGCGCTTCAGCCGATCGAACCAACTGAGGTTCGCCGTGATCCAGTGGCAGCGCGAATCCCACGCGGGGTACTGCTGGGCGCCCTCACGGTTGACAAACACCGTCACATCCCAGCCCGGAAGCTCGTCGAGCAGGCGCGGGAGCAATTCACGCGCGTAGGTCTCGATGCCGCCTGAGGCGTTGGGTAGAAGCTGAACCAGATTGATCGCGAGCTTGCGCTCTCCTTGATCTTGCATCAGACCGCTGAGTATGCACAATGCGACCCACGCGAAGCGCAAATCCAGTGGTCGCGCCCCCGCGACCCATAAGCTCTCCCGCATTGTGGAGACCGCTGCAAATCAGCCCCAGTCCAGCCGCACGGCCCTGGTAACAGGGATCGCCGGGCAGGACGGGACGTACCTGGCGAAGCTGCTGCTTGGCAAGGGCTACGTCGTGCACGGCGTCGTAAAAGACGATGTCACGGTCCCACGACCCAATCTCACGGACATCCGCGACCACCTGACTCTGCATCAGACGAGCCTCGTTGACCCGGCCGCGGTAGGCCAGCTCGTAGCCGAAATCCAGCCGGATGAGATTTACAACCTCGCCGCGCCGTCAGTGGTGTGGGCTTCGTGGAATGACCCGCACGGCACGCTTGCCTTCATGACCGGAAGCGTCACCTCGTTGCTCGAGGCGATCCACACCGAGAAGCCGGACGCGCGGTTCTTCCATGCCGCCTCATCCGAGATCTTCCGCGGCACTGGCGTCAGTCCGCAGAATGAGCACACGGCCGTCTCGCCGACTTCGCCGTACGGCGTCGGGAAGGTCGCCGGGCACGCCCTCGTCAACGCATATCGCGAGCGACACGGGATGCACGCTTCCTCAGGGATCCTCTTCAACCACGAATCGCCGCTGCGCCCGATCGACTTCGTGCCCAGCAAGATCGTCCACGCCGCCGTGGACATCAGCCTCGGCAAACAGGACGAGCTGGTGCTCGGTGACCAGTGCGCCCGGCGCGACTGGGGCTTTGCCGGCGATTACGTCGAGGCGATGTGGCGCATGCTGCAACATGACACGCCCGATGACTACGTCATCGCCACCGGCAAAACCAAAAGCGTCGCCGACCTCGTGAATCGCGCCTTCGAACTCGTCGGGATTGACCCGGCCGGTCACGTTCGCACCGATCCCAAGCTTGTCCGCGCCAACGACGACGCGCAGTTGGTCGGCGACCCGACCAAGATCGAGCAGACGATCGGTTGGCGCGCGGAAACGTCATTCGATCAATTGGTCAAGGTCATGGTGGACGGCGTACGCGCCGCGGGCGATGACTGACCACTCGATCCAGATGGTCGAGCGAACGCAACTGCCGGAACGCATCGGCCTCAATCTTCTTTACCTCGTCCCCGGAGCTGTCGGCGGCTCGGAGATCTTCGCGCGCGAGCTGATCCACCAACTTGGCGCGCAGTTGCCCGAACACGAGTTGATCGTGTTCAGCGTGCGCGAGGCCACCGAGTCGCTGGATGCCGAAGGCTGGCCGGCCAACGTGACAATCCAGGAGGTGCCGATCGACGGCGCCAACAAGCCGCTGCGCGCGTTCACGGAGATGCTGCGGCTGCCGCGGATCGCAAAGCAAGCTGGCGTCGGACTGCTGCACAGTCTCGGCAATACGGCGCCCCGTTGGGGCGACCACGCGCGGGTCGTCTCGATCCTCGACCTGATCTTCCACCACCACCCCGAGACTTTCCCCGGGCCGGCGCGGCTGGGGCTTGAGGTGCTGGTGCCGATGGGCGCAAAGCATTCCGACCGCGTGATCGCCATTTCGCAGGCCACCAAGGATGACCTCGTAGACAGCTTCGGCGTGAACGCCGACAAAGTCGATGTCGTTCACCTGGGCATCGGTCAGACGCAGCAGTCCACGACGGTCCCGCCCGAGGAACTGCGACGCCGCTACGAGTTCGGCGAGCGCCCGATCCTGCTCTGCGTTGCCTCGGCGCTGGCACACAAGAACATCCCGCGGCTCTTCAGAGCATTCGCAGGACGCTTTCCCGATGCGCCCAACGCGCCGGCGCTGGTCGTGGTCGGACACGCCGGCCTCGAGCAGGACAACCTGCGCGCGCTGGCAAGTTCCCTGGGCGTCGCCGATCGCGTGCGCTTCACCGGCTGGATCGAGCAGGACGAACTTGAGGGACTGTACGCGGCAGCGGCGGTCTTCGTCTATCCAACCCTGCGCGAGGGATTCGGGCTGCCGGTACTCGAAGCCATGGCGCGCGGCGTGCCTGTGGCTTGCTCGAACACCTCGTCGCTACCTGAGGTCGCGGGCGACGCAGCAGAACTCTTCGACCCGACCGACACGGATGCAGTCGGCGACGCTGTGGCGCGAATCCTTGACAGCCGCGAACTGCACGAATCGCTGATCGCTCGCGGTCGCGAGCAGGCTGCGCGCTTCACCTGGGAACGCTCGGCGGCCGAGACAATCGAGTCCTACCGAACGGCAATGCGGGCGCACAATCAGTCTTGACCCGGCCGCCCTACATAATGAGCGCATGTCGAACGCACGTCTGGCAATAGTTCCGGCCTACAACGAGTCCAGCTCGATCGCTCGCGTGATCGAAGATCTGAACACGCATGCGCCGGACTTCGACGTCCTCGTGATCGACGACGGTTCGATCGACGACACGGCAAAGTACGCCGAGGCCGCCGGAGCCTTCGTTCTGATCCACCCGATCAACCTTGGGATCGGCGGCGCCGTGCAGAGCGGCTACCAGTTTGCGTTGGCCAACGGATACGAGCTTGCCGTGCAAGTTGACGGCGACGGACAGCACCCGCCCGAGGAGCTGGCGAAACTCGTCGAGCGGATGCCTCTTCGCCCACGACTATCCGCACGACTACCCAGAGGTCGAGGCAATCCTGATGATGCATCGTCATCAGCTCAAGACGATCGAGGTTCCGGTGCGGATGGACCTGCGCGAGGGCGGCCGCTCCTCGATCACGCCGTTGCACTCGGGCTACTACATGCTCAAGGTCTTACTGGCCGTGTTCATCGGCCTGTTCCGATCACGCTCGGCCGCGAGCAAACACGCAGTGACTGGCGCCGTGGGGGACCTCCGATGATCCTCGCCGCCCTGGCACTCAGCCCGCGCCTGCAGATCGCGGCAATCGCGGTCACGACGATCATGCTGCTGATCGTGCTTGAGCTGGTGCGTCAGCGCCGGCTGATGGAGAAGTACTCGTTGCTGTGGCTGTTCGCGGCGTTCGTATTACTGCTGCTGTCGATCTTCACCGGGATACTTGGCGCGTTCGCTGAGTTAATCGGGATCAGCACGCCGTCCAACGCGCTGTTCGGTGTTGCGATCGGGTTTGCCACCCTGATGCTGCTGCACTTCTCGGTGACGATCTCCCGCTTGACCGACCAGAACAAAGTGCTGGCGCAGAAGCTTGCGTCAACCGAACAACGACTGCGTCGCATCGAGCATCACCGCGGCGCCGACGAGTCCTGACCGCTAGCCCCATGCGCCAGCGTGAGATCCTCGGCACGAAGGTCTCGATGACCGACTACGACGGCGTGCTGCACGCGATCGACGCTGCCGTCGCGGTGCGCGAGCGGATCTATATCTGTTGCGCGCCAGCCAGCTCGCTGGTCTACGCGCGAGACGACGCCGCGCTGGCGTCGGCCTATGCGCAGGCGGCGATTGTCACGCCGGACGGGATGGGCGTGGTCCACGCAGCAAAGCTCCTGGGTGAAGAAATCCGCGACCGCGTCTACGGCCCCGACCTGATGGAGCTGCACTGCGCGCGCGCAGCAGAAGCCGGCACGCCAATCTTCCTTTACGGCGGGCACGACGCCGCCGCTCTCGAACAACTCGGGTCCGCGCTGGCTGAGCGATTTCCCGGCCTGACGATCGCGGGCGCTTGCTCGCCCCCGCACCGTGAGCTGACCAGTGACGAGCGGGGCGGGGTGGCTACGCAGATCAACCAGTCGGGAGCGGCACTCGTCTGGGTCGGGATTGGGAGTCCCAAACAGGAACTGTGGATGCAGGCAATGCGCGAGCAGGTCGATGCGCCTGTGCTGGTCGGCGTCGGCGCAGCATTCGACTTCATTTCCGGCCGCGTCGGCCAAGCTCCGCGCTGGATGCAGCGGGCAAGTCTGGAGTGGCTCTACCGCGTGTTTCAGGACCCGGCGCGACTGGGCCGCCGCTATCTCGTGACGCTCCCCCGGTTTGTCTGGTTGGTGCTTGCGCAACGTTGGCGCGAACGCGGCACCGAAGGCCAACTCAGGTAGTGTGCCAGACCGATGAACGAGCAGCTAAAAGGCCTGATTCTCTCTGGCGGTAAAGGCACACGCCTTCAGCCAATCACCCACACTTCAGCGAAGCAACTGGTGCCAGTTGCAAACAAACCCGTGCTCTTCTACGGCATCGAGGCGATGGTCGCCGCAGGCATCGAAGAGATCGGCATCATCATCGCCCCGGAAACGGGCGATGAGATCCGCGAGGTCACTGGCGGCGGCTCAAAGTTCGGCGCCAAGATCACCTACCTCCCGCAGGCAGAGCCACTCGGGCTCGCCCACGCGGTCCTCACCGCCGAAGACTTCATCGCCGGCGCTCCGTTCGTGATGTACCTCGGCGACAACCTGCTGCGCGACGGCATCGTCCCGCTCGCCGAGGAGTTCAAGCGCTCAAATCCCGACGCGCTGATCCTGCTCACCAAGGTTCCCGACCCCGAGCACTACGGCGTCGCCGAGCTGTCGGACGGCAAGGTCGTCGCGCTCGCCGAGAAGCCGGCCGAGCCCAAGACCGACCTCGCGCTCGTCGGCGTGTACATGTTCACCGAAACGATCTTCGATGCAGCCAGGGCGATCGAGCCTTCGCCGCGCGGCGAGCTCGAGATTACCGACGCGATCCAATACCTCGTCGACCAGGGCAAGAACGTCCAGCCGCACATCGTTGACGGCTGGTGGAAGGACACCGGCCGCCTCGACGACATGCTGCAGGCGAACCGACTCGTGCTCGAAGACCTCCAGTCGAGCAACGACGGCGAAGTGATCGACACCCAGCTCGAGGGTCGGGTGGCGATCGGCACCGGAGCAAAGCTCGAGCGCTGCGTGGTTCGCGGCCCGGCAGTGATCGGCCCAGGCGCGCAGCTGACCGACGCATACATCGGTCCGTACACCTCGATCGACGCCGATGTGATCGTCGAGCGCTCAGAGATCGAGTACTCGATCGTGCTCGAAGGATCGAAGATTGCTGACCTCGGCGCCCGACTCGAGGCCAGCCTGATCGGCAAGCACTCACAGGTCGTCCGAACCGACGGCATGCCGCGCACCTTTCGCCTGCTGATCGGCGACAAGTGCGAAATCTCGCTCGTATGAAGGTCCTGATCACCGGCGCAGGCGGAATGCTCGGCCACGACACCGCGGCGGCCGCGAACGCGGTCCACCACGAGGTCGCCGAGTACACGCGCGCCCAGCTCGACATCACCAATCCAGACGCGGTGATGGAAGTCTTCGAGCGCGAGCTGCCGGCCGTCGTGATCAACTGCGCCGCCTGGACCGACGTCGACGGCGCCGAGTCCAACGCGATCGACACCTTCCTCGTAAACGAGAACGGCGCGGGCAACGTTGCTGCAGCCGCGGCCGCGATCGGCGCGCGCATCATCCACATCTCGACTGACTACGTATTCGATGGCACCAGGCGCGAGCCGTATGTGGAGAGCGATCCAGTCGGCGCAATCGGCGAGTACGGCAAGAGCAAGCTGGCCGGTGAGCGCGCGGTGATCGCCGCGAACCCGCGCCACCTGATCGTACGCACCTCGTGGCTGTTCGGAATGAACGGCAAGAACTTCGTCGACACGATGCTCGGCCTGGCAGAAAAGCAGTCAGAGATCGTTGTGGTCAACGACCAGTTCGGCTGCCCGACCTACACCGGCGACCTCGCCGTGGCGCTGGTCGAGCTGCTCGACTACGAGCGGCTGGGCATCATGCACATCGCCGGTAGCGGCGTCTGCAGCTGGTACGACTTTGCCAACGAGATCTTCCGCCAGAGCCAGGTCGAGGTGGCCGTTCTCTCGGGCTCAACGGCGATGCTCGGCAGGCCTGCTCCCCGCCCGGTCTACACCGCGCTGACGAGCGAACGTGAAGAATCACCGAAACTTCCGCGCTGGGATCATGGTTTGCACGCATACCTGGTCGAGCGATCCGCAGCCAACACCCACGAAACCGAAGCGCTCGACCCCAACCAGGAGATCGGCTCATGAAACTTCTCGTCACCGGCGGCGCCGGATTCATCGGCAGCAATTTCGTTCGCTATGTGTTGCGCGACCACCCGGAGGATCAGGTCGTCGTGCTCGACAAACTCACGTACGCCGGTCGCCCCGAGAACCTCGCCGACCACGATGACAACCCCAACTACAAGTTCATCCACGGCGCCATCGAAGACCGCGAGATCGTCGCCGAGGCAGTCGAGGGCGTGGACGCGATCATCAACTTCGCCGCCGAGAGCCATGTGGACCGCTCGATCGAAGAGCCCGACGCCTTCATCACCACCGATGTCTTCGGCACGCAGGTGCTGCTCGAGGCAGCACGCGAACACAAGATCGGCCGCTACCTGCAGATCTCGACCGACGAGGTCTACGGCTCAATCGACGAGGGCACCTTCACTGAAGAATCCCCGATCGACCCGTCCTCACCGTATTCAGCGAGCAAGGCCGGCGGCGACATGCTCGTCCAGGCCTACCACCGCACGTACGGATTGCCTGCGCTGATCACCCGCGCCAGCAACAACTACGGCCCGTACCACTACCCGGAGAAGCTGATCCCGCTGTGCGTGCTGAATGCGTTTGCCGGAATCAAGCTCCCGATCTACGGCGACGGAATGCAGGTGCGCAACTGGCTGTATGTGGAGGACCACTGCACCGGCATCTACACCGCGCTCACCAAGGGCGTGGAAGGCGAGGTCTACAACATCGGCGGGCCCGACGAATGCCCGAACATCGAGGTCGTCAAGCGCATCGTCGAGCTCACGGGCAACGACGAGTCGCTGATCGAGTACGTCAAGGACCGCCCCGGCCACGATGTGCGCTACTCGCTCTCGTCGGAGAAGATCCGCACGCTCGGGTGGGAGCCGCAGACGCACTTTGCCGAAGGACTCGAGGAGACCGTCCAGTGGTACCGCGACAACGAGTGGTGGTGGGAGCCGATCCGTTCAGGCGATTATCTTGAGTACTACAAGCGCCAGTACGGATCTTCACTGAACAGCTGACGCTTGCTCGGCAATGCGTGTCCTGTTACTCACACCGAACGCCCCAACTCCTGAGCACGTCAACGGAGGGGCAACGCGAATGCACCGCCTCTACAGGCGGCTGATCGAGCTCGAGCACGAGGTCACCGTCGTCACGGTCTTCACCGAGGACCA